>REDK01000045.1 GCA_007693535.1 Chromatiaceae bacterium | reverse complement strand
ACCGGGGCCAAAACAGGTCGTCGCCAAGGAGCGAGTCCGTCCGGCCGCAGGAGCCCCCGGACGGATTCACGAGCGACACGCGACTCTCCGACGGGCGGATGATCGCCGTCCCGGGCGCTACCCGCACGGGCGGGCCGGTCGGGCCTCTCGGCCACCTCAGCACGCCGGCCTCGGTTGGGCGATAATCGCTGGCAGTGCCCCCGCCGGACCCCGATCATGCAGCCCCGCCCTGAAGCGCCATCCGAGTCGCCATGATGCGTCTGCCGACCCATCCCGAACCCGCACCGGTGATCACCCGCGGCAGCCGGGTGCGGGTACATCTGTCGATCCACCTGGAGGACGGCACCCTGGCCCTGTCCAGCTTCGATGACGAACCACTGGAATGGCGCATCGGTGATGGCAGCCTGGCCCCGGGGCTGGAGGACTTGCTGCTCGGACTCGCGCCCGGCGCCGACGAACAGGTCCTGGCCACGGGAGACGCGGTCTTCGGCGCCCCGGACCCGGGGCTGATCCAGATCATCGCGCCCGCCGACCTCCCCGCCGGGTTTCAGGCCGCACCCGGGACGGTGGTCGCCTTCGCGGCCCCCGGTGGCCAGGAGACCGCCGGCACCGTGCTGGCCCAGACTGCCGCCGGACTCGAGGTCGATTTCAACCCTCCCCTGGCCCGCCGCAACCTGCGAATCCGCCTGCAGGTGCTGGCCGTGGGGGCCCCGGACCGCCCCCTGACCACCGCCAGCGCGGGCTGAGTCCGGCCCGCTGCCCGCGCGGCGGCCCTAGCCGACCCGGGCGCGCAGCGCCCCGCTGGCCGCTCCTGCCCGACCCTGCCCAGACCAGGGCACCGACCCGCATCGAACTGTTCGCCACATCCCAATGCTCGACTACCAACCCCGCCCCGACCTCCTTGCCGACCGCGTGATCCTGGTGACCGGTGCCGCCGAGGGCATCGGCGCGGCGGTCGCCCGCGGCTGCGCCCGCCATGGGGCCACGGTGATCCTCAGCGGCCTCAGCGAGGCCCGGCTGGAGGCGGTCTACGACGCCATCGAGACCGCCGGCCATCCGCAGCCGGCGAGCCTGCCACTGGACCTGGAACAGGCCGACGAGGCCCTGTATCTGGGCGTCGCCAGCACCCTGGGCGACGAGTTCGGCCGCCTCGACGGGCTGGTCCATTGCGCCAGCTTCGCGCCCTTCCTCAGCCGCATCGACGACTACGACGCCCGCGAGTGGGAGCGGGTGCTACGGATCAATCTCACCGCCCCGTTCCTGCTCACCCAGGCCTGCCTGCCGCTGTTGCGCGCCGCCGACGAGGCGGCGGTAATCTTCACCGCCGATCGCGTCGGCCGCCGCGGGCTCGCCTACTGGGGCGCCTATGCTGCGGCCAAGTTCGGCATCGAGGGTCTGATGCAGACCTTGGCCGAGGAGACCCGCGACAGCAGCCGGATTCGCGTCAACAGCCTCGACCCCGGCATCCTGCGCACCGCTCAGCGCCGCCAGCTCTATCCCGGCGAGGACGCCAGCCAATGGCCGGCGCCGGCGAGCGCGGTGCCGGCCTACCTCTGGCTGCTCGGACCGGATGCGGCGGGCGTGACCGGCCAGGCCCTGAGCGCCAGCGGGCCGCGACCAACCGCGGTGGCCGGGCCATGAACGGCCTTGCCAACCTGGGCGAACGGCTCGCCTACGCCGTCCTCTGGGGTGCCCTGCTGGCCTTCGCGCTGCGCCTCGCCCCGCCGGCCGATGCCGCCACCCTGGGGCAGATCCTGGCCCTGCTGCGGGCCGACACGGCGCGGGTGGATGCCCTGACGATCGCGATCTTCAACCTGCTGGGGGTGCTGCCGGGGGCATTCCTGGCCCTGGTGCTGTTCGACGGCGGCCGGCCGCGGCCCTTGCCGTTTGCCCTCGGCGCCTTCGTGTTGGGCGGCTTCGTGCTGCTGCCCTATCTGATCCTGCGCGATACGCGCGCCCCGCTGCGATCGTCGCCGCCGCTGGCGGTGCGCGCCATCGGCTCACGGGCAGCGGGCTGGTTGCTAGCCCTGGCCGCTGCCGGCCTGCTCGGCTTCGGGCTCCTCGCTGGCCATCCGCTGCATTATCTCGAGCAGGCGCGCGGCTCGCTGTTCATCGCCACCATGAGCGCCGATCTGTTGGCCCTGACCGCCGCTCTGCATCTGGCCGCTGCGGCCGATCGCCGCCGCCGCGACCTGCGCCTGGCCGCCAACGCCGCCGGGCTGGTGCGCCTGCCGCTGCTCGGTCCTTTGCTGTACCTGGCCCTGCGGCCGCCGCTGGCTGGGTCAGCGACCGCGACGTCGCCAGTATTGTCCCTATAAACCGCGAGACCATCCGCGAGCGCATCGACGACCAAGATGATTGCCTTGAAGAGTTCGAGGTCGATGTTGTTTATCCACAGATGTCACAGATGAACGCAGATGTCGATTGGCAATAACTAATCTATTCTTGCATCAATTCGTGCACTATTCTTGATCTGTTTTTGATCTGTGTCAATCTGCGTCATCTGCGGATAATCCGAGAACGCCGAGCAGTCGAATGAAGCGTGCAATGGAGCGAGATCCTGACACTTACGCGGTGATCGGGGCGGAAATGGCCGTTCATACAGCGCTTGGGCACGGGTTTCTTGAGGCTGTTTATCAAGAGGCGCTGGCGCGAGAATTCGCAGCGCGCGGCATGCCGTATCAGCGAGAACGGGCCTTTCCGATCATCTATCGGGGCCGTCCGCTGGCGACCGAGTATCGCGCCGATTTTGTTTGCTGCGGTCATCTGATCGTTGAGCTGAAGGCGCTGCGAAGGCTATCCACAGTCGAAGAGGCGCAGGTCATCAATTACCTAAAGGCATCCGGTCTACACAAGGCTCTACTGTTGAATTTCGGCGCGCCACGACTCGAATACAGGCGGCTGGTGCTTACACTCGCCGCCCAAGAGTGACCCGCAGGTGACACAGACAAGCGCGGATATTCGCGCGCGAGACTGGACCTGTTTCTTATCTGCGAACATCTGCGTCATCCGCGGATAATATCATCGTCGATTCATCCGCAGATGACACAGATGACCGCAGATGTCGACCCGCGGGGCTGAATCTATTTCTTATTCTTAATTCTTACTCTTACTCTTACTCTTACTCTTATTTTTATCCTTATCCTTATTCCTATTCTTATCTGCGGACATCTGCGTAATCTGCGGATAATATCGTTATCGATTCATCCGCGGATACAAGCGCTACGGCTTTGCCAAGTGCGGCATCGTGGTTGCAGTCCCTGGCCATCGAGGAAGGAGTCTACAAGTCGCCCCAGGCACACCTCCGAACCTTGCACGCCAACACATGCCCGTCCCGGCCGACAATCCCACCGGCCACAACCCCCTGGTCCGCAACCTGGAGCCCCAGAGCCCATGTCTGCCTCCCTGACCGATTCCCCTGCTACCCAAGTCCAGCGGGTGGCCGCCGCGGTGCGCCGGCGCGTGCTGGAGCATACCCTGCGCCACAACGGCGGCTATCTCAGCCAGGCCTGCTCGTCGGCGGAACTACTGGCGACCCTCTATCTGCGCCTGCTGCGCCTCGGTCCCAGCCAAGGACCGCAGCAACCGCGTCCCTTTGCCGGCGTACCCAGCGCCACCAATCCCGCTGCCTGCACCGGGGCCGATTACAACGGCCCGCGCGCGCCGGACCTAGATCGGTTCATCTTCTCGCCGGTCCACTACGCGCTAGTGCTCTATTCGGTGCTGATCGAACTCGGTCGGCTCGATGCCGAGGCCCTGGCGCAGTTCAATCGCGACGGCAGCACCATGGAATTGATCGGTGCCGAGCATTCCCCCGGTCATGAGGTCACCGCCGGCTCCCTCGGCCAGGCCCTCAGCCAGGCCGGCGGCATCGCTCTGGCCCGGCGCCTGCGTGGCGAACCCGGGCGGGTGTGGGTATTCATGTCCGACGGTGAGTTCCAGGAGGGCCAGACCTGGGAGGCGATCGCCGCGCTGGTCCATCATCGGCTGGGCAATCTCGCCCTCTACATCGACGCCAATGCCCAGCAGTGCGACGGCGCGATGGATGATGTCATGGGCATCGAGCCCTTGGCGGCGCGGCTGCGCGCCTTCGGGGCCGAGGTGCACGAGGTGGACGGCCATGACAGCGAGGCCCTGACCCTGGCCGGGGCTGGGCTTGGCAGCGGTACCCGCCCACGGGCGGTGATCGCCCGCACCGACCCCTGCCGTGGGATCGATCTACTGCGCACGCGCGCGCCGCAGTTGCATTACGTCCGCTTCCGCGATCAGGCCGAATTCGCCGCCTATGGCGAGTTGCTCGCCCGGCTGCAGACCGCGGACGCGGCGGAGGTCGCACCATGAACCCGCCCCCCTACGAGGTCGTCACCCGCCCGCATCGGGAGAACCTCATCCGCTTCGGCGCCGCCCATCCCGAGGTGCTGGTGCTGTCGGCGGACCTCACCGCCTCGTGCGAGGCGGACGGCTTCCGCGCGGCCTGGCCAGATCGGTTCTTTTCCTTCGGGATGGCCGAGCAGAACCTGATGGGCTTTGCCGGTGGCCTTGCCCGCGAGGGGTTCTTCCCCTATGTGCATACCTTTGCCGTCTTCATTTGTCGGCGGCCGTTCGACCAGGTCGCCATGGCCATCGCCTATCCCAATCTGCCGGTGCGGCTGATCGGCTTTCTGCCCGGGCTGACCACCCCCGGCGGGGTTACCCATCAGGCCATCGATGACTTGGCCTTGATGCGTCTGTTGCCTAACATGACGGTGCTCGAATGCGGCGATGCCACCGAGGTGGAATCGGTGCTGGCGGTCGCCCAGGCGGTGCCGGGGCCAGTCTATTTGCGCCAGTTGCGCGGCGAGCTGCCGCGGCTGTTCCCGGCCGACCAGCCGATGCGGCTCGACCACGCGCGGGTGCTGGCTAGCGGCGAGGACGTCTGCGTGCTCTCCAGCGGCATCTGCACCGAGGAGGCCCTGCGCGCCACCGCCGCGCTGCGCGCCGCCGGCCTCGGCGTCGCCCATCTGCACATCTCCACCCTCAAGCCCTTCACCGACCCCCAGGTCATCGCCGCCATCGCGGGCGCCCGCCACGGTGTCATCACCATGGAGAACCACAGCATCATCGGCGGCCTCGGGTCGGCGGTGGCTGAACTGATGGCGACCCAGGGCAGCGGCCGGCGCCTGCTGCGCCTGGGGCTGCAGGACTGCTACGCCCATGGCGCCAGCCGGCCCTATCTGCTGCGTGAATACGGCCTGGATGCGCTGGCCCTGGTGCAGGCGGTGGAGCGCCTCACCGGCAGCGCGCTCGGGATCGACGCCGACACCCTGGCCGCGGTAAGACCGCAAACCATGGCCAGCGCGGAAAAAACCGAGGACCTCTAGGACGGATAGGACATCCAACCAACCCTGAGCACCCAGGCAAGGCCTGAGGTCGGAGACTGGAAGCCGGGCTCGGGCTGATCGAGGAGGTCCCAACTCGCAATCCACCGCGGCGGGCGACTGGAACAAGGTTTGACCTAATCCTGCAGATCAATCCTTCGGGTTCACGGCGGGTTTGCTCAAGCGATCAAGGAAATCCCTGAACCAGGGCGGATTGAAGAGGATGATGTAAACTAGGAACAGCTCCGCCACAGGAAACACAATCAGGAGGTGTGAAAGCAAAATCCCCACGCAGATCAGAATACGATACAAAAGTCTCATCGAAACACCTGCTCACGGATATGGATATGGATATGGATATGGATAGTCCTCGCCGTTGGCGAGCTGAGCGCTGCACAGGCCTGCGCAGCCGCAGAAGATGCGCGCGGGCTGCAGAAGCTCCAGCATCACGTCGAAGATGAGGCGGACTCTACAGGAAAAACAGGAAAAACGTCGAGAAGGCGCCCAGCGCGGCGTCGCTGATGGCATATGCCTGGTTATTGCTGCCCTAATGGTGATCAGGCAGGTCGAACAACGCCTCGCGAATCCACTTCAACAAGTCGGTGGTGCACATGCCAAGTTGATTGGCGATGGTTTTTCAGACGGCCTTCAGCCGCGGTCTGCAGCCGGAGAGCCTGCTGGCGGATAGTCGAGCGTATTGGTGATACGCAAGCGGTGCGCCTCATCCAGGTCCGGAAATGGCAACTCCTGGGCCGCAGCCCATGCGCGCACGCGCTGCTCGGCGGTATCGCCTCTGGCCGTATCAAGGCCGTGGTCACGGGTCATGTACAGGGTCTGTGCCGGCAACGCAAAGGCGCTGCCCGCCGCTTTCACGCACTTGAGCACCCGTAGCATCAGATCCTCCTGAATGGCGAGAAACTCCGAGTAGGTGGTGGTGCGGATGTAGGCGCGCAATTCGACACTGAGCGCATGCGCCTTAAAACCGAGGAAGCGCACGCGGATTGGATCATCCGCGGTGTGCATCGTCAGCGGATGGCCATGCAGCAACTCGCGCAGTTGGACCAGTAGGTAGCGTAGCTGATCGTCGCTGGTCTCATGGCGCAAAGCCAGGCGTTGCTGCAACAGGATCTTGTCGCAGGTGCTGTAATTGACGATGTTGCGCTCGACCAGATCGGCATTGGGGATGCTGATCAGGGAACGGTCGAACTGGCGGATGCGGGTCGAGCGCAGGCCGATTGCCTCGACCCGGCCAATTGGATTCCAGCCTTGACCGTGGCGCTCATCGAAGCGGCACAGGTCACCGACCCGAATGGGCCGATCGGCAAACAGGTTCAGCGCCCCGATGAAGTTCGCCAGCGTCGGGCGAGCAGCGAGCGCAATGGCCAAACCGCCCACCCCGGCACCAGCCACCAGACCATAGACCGGGATGCCGAGGTCTTGCGCGGCGGAGAAGAGCAGCACCAGGATGACCAACAGCGCGATCACCCGCGCGACCCAGCGGATCAGGCTCGCGTCCGGGCCGGCCGCGGCGTGCGGCGAGGCGCCCACCCAGGCATCCGGGATCCAGCGCGCCAGCAGCAGCACGGTCCAGATCAGGGCCAAGCCCGTGGCCAGCTTGGCCAGGTAATCCGGCACCGCGGTCAGCGGGCCGGTGACCCAGACCTGATCATTGAGAAACCAATGCAAGAGCTGCGTCGAGACCAGCAGGGCCAGCGGCGCACTCAGGCGTCGCAGCAAGGTGGTGAGGTGGGTATCCCAGGGGCGGCGTCGCGCCCAGCGTGCCACCAGCAGCAGCAGGGCCAGCGCCGCGGCCAGCGTCGTCAGCGCCACGCCCCACTTCCAGACGACTTGCCCGGCGATGGGTCGCTGGGCCCATTGCGGTAGCCGCTGGATCAAGTGCGGCGGCAGCATCCAACCCGAGAACCCCAGCGCGGTCCTGGTCAGATCCCGGACGCTATCGATGCGCGGCGGGCGCAGGTAGGGCAGTTCACGAGCGAACTCGGCGTGACTGCGCGCCGTGGCAATCGTCTGCGGGCTGAACAGGAACTCACCGGCCCGGGGCCCCTGCGCGACGCGCTCGATGACGATCGCCGTGCCCGGCAGACGCCACCGCGGGAGTTGGTCGGCCAGCGCCCCGCCGGCCGCATAGACCGCCGTGTCCGGGATATCGGCGAGCGGCGGTAGTTCGACGCGGGCAATCACCTCCCACAGCCAGACGATGGTCGCGGTGGCGATCTCGTGCTGGGCGGCCGGGGCGACCCCGCTGAGGTCCATCAGGAGTTTGCCTTGCTCGACCGTGCGCAAGAACACCCGCTGGGTCGCGGGACTGGGCGCCTCACGATAGGCGAGGTAACGCTCGACGATCTGATCCGTGAGCCCGAAGAAGCTGCTCAGGGTGGCCTGCGGCGAGGAGGTATCGGGTGGTCCCAACAGACTGACTGCCACCGCCAGTGCCGCGCCCTGGGTGCAGATCAGCAGCAGCCCGGCGAGCGCCGCGGCAAGCCGGTGGTGCAGGCGCAGGGGCGACCGACTCATCGGTCCGTGCTCGGCCCCGTGCTCGGCCCGGGGTACATGGAACTGCGAGGATGCGGGGTCATGGGCTGGTCGGGGGGCTGGTCTCGTCTCTGGTGTCGGTGCGGAGGCGGTCTTGGACGCGCGGCCTGGGAGCTGGGGGGAAGCCGGGCGGCAGGGCTGATCCGTTCTGCGGCCTGTTTCGAGCGGGTTTGAGCGGTTGACGGTCGATCTTCGGCGGGGTGCGCTGGGAAAACCCCGCCTCCGGGGGCATCGAGTCGGCACCGCCCGGGCTCGCGCAACCCCCTGGGCGGCCGACTGCGCGCCGCAGGAGCCGGCTTGCCGGCGATCGGCTGCCCGGATCGCCCGCCAGCGGGCTCCGACCGGCGCAGGCGACGCCTGCGCAAGCAGCCGGTCCGCCGCGCCTGCATTCTCGCGTCGATGAGAACGGATCCGCCATGGCCAGGGGGCCAACGGGCTAAAGCAGCGCACCGGCGCGGTGATAGACTACCCCCCGCACGCCATTCTAGCGGTCTTCTCAGTGGTCTTGTCGTCGGCCCTGGGGACACCGCCCGCGGACCAGCATTGACCGCCTACTGCCTCGCCGATCGATGTCCTGTCGCCTGATCGCTGTCCTCCTGCTGCTGATGTGTCTGCCCACCAGCGTCGCAACGCGCGCCGAACCATCGCCCGCACCCGTGCGCGGCGTCCTGTTCGAAAACGTGCGAGTCTTCGACGGACGCGCCGAGCAGCTCACCGAGCCGCTGCAGGTGCTGGTGGTCGGGCAGCGCATCGAGCGCATCGCGTCGGCGCCGATCACGGCGCCGCCCGGGGTCGCGCTGACGCGCATCGACGGCGGCGGTCGCACCCTGATGCCAGGGCTGATCGACGCGCACACCCACCTGATGTTCGCGACCCTGTCGCGGCAGGCCCTGCTCACCGGTGACATCGGCTTTCTGAACGTGGCCGCCACCAAGGCAGCGGCCGATATGCTGCTGCGCGGGTTTACCAGCGTACGCGACCTGGGCGGGCCGGTGTTCGGGCTCAAGCGCGGCATCGACCTGGGTCTGGTCGCGGGACCGCGGATCTGGCCGGCGGGGGCCTTCATCTCGCAGACCGGCGGCCATGGGGATTTTCGTCTGCCGCACGAGCTGCCCGCGGGACCCGATGCCGTGTCTTACAGCGAACGAGTCGGCGCCGCGGTCATCGCCGACAGCCCGGATGCGGTGCGCCAGCGTGCCCGCGAGCAGCTCGCACTGGGGGCCGCCCAGATCAAGCTGATGGCCGGTGGTGGCGTGGCCTCGAGCTTCGACCCGCTCGATGTCACCCAATACACGGTGGCCGAGCTGCGCGCCGCGGTGGAGGCCGCCGAGAACTGGGGCACCTACGTCACGGTGCACGCGTATACCCCGCGCGCGGTGCGCCAGGCCATCAGGGCGGGCGTGGCCTGCATCGAGCATGGCCACTTGCTGGATGAGGCCACCGCGCGGCTGATCGCCGAACACGACCTCTGGTGGAGCCTGCAGCCGTTCATCGACGATCAGCCCTCGCCCTATCCCGAGGGCTCGGTCAATCGGCGCAAGCAACTGATGCTCTATGCCGGCACCGATCAGGCCTATCGGTTGGCCAAACAGCTCGGCATCAAGACCGCTTGGGGCACCGACATCCTGTTCAGCGCCGAGAACGCTACCCGCCAGGGTGCCAAGCTCGCCGCCATGACCCGCTGGTACACCCCGGCCGAAGCGCTGCGCATGGCCACGGCGGACAATGCCGCGTTGCTCGCCCGCGCTGGTCCGCGCAGCCCCTACGAGGGCACCCTGGGCGTGGTCGAGGCGGGCGCGCTGGCCGATCTGCTGCTGGTCGATGGCGATCCGCTCGCCGACCTGTCGCTGGTCGCCGACCCGGCCAAGAACTTCCTGGTCATCATGAAGGACGGCGAGATCTACAAGAACGCCCTCGGCGCGCTGCCGGATCGGCCGGGTCCACCATGCCGCAACGACGCGCCAGCGCCTTGTCCCTAAGCGCCTTATCCTTAAGCGGCGAGCGGTTCACGGCCCGCTATCGCCTGCATGGTCCGGCCGCGGAGATCGCCGTGCGGGCGCGCGCCATCGGCCTGGAACAGACCGTGGAGTTCCCCGAGGACCTGCTGCCCGGCACCGCCATCCGTGCGCAGATCGTCGGCGAACTGGCCGGGATCGAGGCGGTCGACGACGAGCACTTCGATGTGCTGATCCGCTATCCGGTGGAGACGGCGGGGCGGGAGCTGACCCAGTTGATCAACGTGCTGTTCGGCAATGTCGCCCTGCAGCCCGGGGTGCGCCTGCTGGACCTGGACCTGCCCGCCAGCCTGCTGCAGCATTATCCCGGCCCGCGCTTCGGCATCGCCGGGCTGCGGGCGCTGCTGGATGTGCATGGCCGCCCGCTGCTCTGCACCGCGCTCAAGCCGATGGGGCTCGGTCCGACCGAACTGGCCGAGCTGGCCTATCGGCTGGCCCTGGGCGGCATTGATCTGATCAAGGACGACCATGGCCTGGCGGATCAGTCCTTCTGCCCCTTCGCCGAGCGCGTGCCCCGCTGTGCCGAGGCGGTCGCGCGCGCCAATCGCGAGACTGGGCAGCGCTGCCGGTACTTGCCTAATGTCACCGCCCCGGCCGCCGAGGTGCTCACGCGCGCCCGGCTGGCGCTCGCCAGTGGGGCCGGCGGCCTGTTGTTCTGCCCCGGTCTGGCCGGGCTGGATGCGATGCGCAACCTCACCACAGAGGCGGCGATGGGAGCGGAATCGGGGCTACCGATCCTCAGCCATCCGGCGCTGCTCGGTGGGCTCTGCGTCGGCCCGGACGCGGGGCTCGGACATGGCCTGCTCTATGGCCTCTTGACCCGGCTGGCCGGGGCCGATGCCAGCATCTTCCCGAGCTTCGGCGGGCGCTTCGCGTTGACCGCGGCGCAATGTCGCGAGATCGTCGCCGGCGCTCGCGCGCCGCTGGGTCACCTGGCCCCGATCTGGCCGGTGCCGGCTGGCGGGATGCGCCTGGAGCGGGTGCCGGAACTGTGCACCTTCTATGGCCACGACTGCATCCTACTGATCGGTGGCGATCTGCACGCGGGCAGCGACCTCACCGCCCGCTGCCGGGCGTTCCGGCAACTGGTCGCGCGCGCGGCGACCGCTCCGGCCGCCTGACTGCATCGCCCAGGGCCAGGCAGCGCGCAACCCCATTGCGCCGCCCGAACCCCTACAACAGCAGGGCGAATCTCCTTGATTGTTAATAATGTTCTAATATACTCACCGGAGGCCTGAGTGACCCGCCATGGGTAGCAGCGGGCATCCCGGAGCAGGAGCCAGACCCGATTCAGACCCGATCGCTTAGGCCACCACTGGCTTGCCGGCAACGCCGGTCTGCCGCCTGACAACAAGAGTGATGGTTCCCCCGACTCCGATGCGACCGATGAAGCATTTCACGCTCCCCCTCGCGGCAATCGCCCTGGCGTTTGCATCCCTGTCCGCCGCCGCCTGGTGGCATGTGCCACCACCCCCGGCCCCTGCCGCCGGTCACCATCTACTGCCACAACCGACTGCCGCCACCAGGATTGATCCCCCCGCGGGCACGCCGTCCTGGGCCGAGCGCACCACCGATCCGCAACTGCCGGCGCTCCCCGCGGCACCGGCCTTCGGCGAATTGCCGGAACTGCCTGCCCCGTTGCGCGCGCCTGGCTACCCCGACCTGGCGCTCCCGGGCCGGCCCGAGCTGCCGGCCCTGCCCGAGCCAGCCTGGGGCGAACGCCCATGGGCCCGCGACTATGCCAACAGCCTGGCCGAGCGGCGGGCCGAGCTGGAGCAGTATCGGGCGCAGATCAGGGAGCGGGCCGCCGCGCGCCGCGCTGCCCTGCGCGAACAGGCCGAACAGCGCCGGCTGATGCAGCAGCGGCGCCATCCCCATTACCCTGGCTATGGCGCGTACCCACTGCCGGCGACCGCCGCCGGGCAGCCGCTGCCTGGGTGCAATTGCGCGCCGGGGACACCCGCCGAAACCCCGGCGGCGCGGCTGCCGGTCGCGGCGGCCGGGCAACCCGTTGTGGCCAACCCGACAGCGGCAGACGCGATGCCGAGGCTAACCACCACAAACGCACCCAAGGCGGCACAGATCGACTAGGCGGCTCGCCTGGACGGCTGGTCTAGTCGGCTCGAACGGGCGGCGCCTGCAGCGGGTACCGCGCCCGGCGTTCCGCACATCCGTGATTGGGTGTCAGCGCCGGGCGCGGCCGCTTCGCTGCGACCAGCCGGGATCATCCGGCAACAATACCTACCCAGCGGTCGGCTCGCGTCCAGGGTCGACCCGATCACGGCCGATCGTCCCCAAGCGGTCATCTTCCTAACGGCCACTCGCACCGACACGCCGCACTGGCGCTTCATTCCATCATGTCGATCTGCACACCGCGGGCATACAGACTGGCGGTGCGAGCCTGCAGGAAGCGCTGGAAGCTGGGCTGCCAGGCATAGGCGCCGGTGGCGACATAGTCCAGGGCGCCGTGGACATGAAAGGCCTTCAGATAGGCCTCGGTGCGAAACACCTCCTGGCCATCGGCAGCGAAGAACACCAGGCTCGGGGTGTAGTGGATGCCCAGCTCCAGCGCCCAGTCACGGGCTGGCAATTCGCGGCCGTCCGGGGTCTGCACCAGGGCCGTGGAGCCGATATCCAGGACCGCTCCGTCGAAGGCACTCAGCGCATAGGCGAGCGGCTCGCGGCGCAGGATGTCCTGATGCAGCTCGTCGCAGGCAGCGCAGACTGGTTGTTCGAACATCACCACCAGCGGCCGCGCCGAATCGGCCCGGTTGTCGGCCAGCCGCAGCGGGTGCGGCAGAAAATCCGGCTCCTGATGGAGCTGGCCGGTGGCGGCAGTCAACGCCTGCTGACGATAAAAATCGATGAATGGTTGCTCTTGTTCGCGCCGCTGGGCGACATAGCGCAACGCCGCATGGAACTGATGCGGCGGATAATAGCCATCGATGCGCAATACCACTTGGCCCGCCTCGTCCAATAGCAGCATAGTGGGTGTGTATTGCACCCCCAGCGACTCGGCAAGGCCCTTCTCGGTGGTCGCGCTGCCATCAAGCGCAGTCACCTCGCGGTCGCCCCACAGATTGATCGCAATCAGATCGAAATGGTCGCGGGCAGTGGCTGCGATCGCATGATCCCCGAGATTCTCGCGCAACAGCCGCTCACAATAGGGGCAGCCGTCCTGATAAAAGTACAGGAGCAGCCGTTTATCGGCAGCCGCCGCCTCGGACAAATCCTCGGCGATATCTAGGAAGGATTGTTTGAACCATTCCGGTTTTTCGTGATAACCGGGATTGCGCAAATCGGTGAGCAGCGCTGGCTCGCCGGCCGCGGCCAGCAGGCCCGGCAGCCCCAGCAGCAGCAACAGCAGATGGGGCCAGCGGGGGGTTGAGCATCGGTGGCACATGAGCGACCTCCGGTGAAGTGATTAGGCGTCCACTACCGGGCCGGGACGATCGCAAACAGCGGCGCCCAGTCAGGCATGTAGCAAGGCTAGGCGCGCCTACCCTCGGGGTGCAACCCGCTGCTGCCGACGGAAACGGGCCGGCAAGGGGGCTCAACGCCCCCGGCGCCAGCGACGGCCGTCAACAACGACTGGCGACGACCCGCCCAGCGGACAACTTGCTCGACACCCAGCCGGTCTGTGCTTGTTCCGACCCGGGCGCGGTGGTACCGTCTGCCGCCGGCAGGTGCCACGTGGCTTCCTGCTCCTACACACTAAAGAACAGGAGGAGACCCCATCCCCATGCTGCGCAAGTATTTGCTAGCCCTACCACTGATCGTGGTATTGGCCAGTCCGACCTTCGCCGGCCCCTCGCAGGACGCGGCCGAGGTGCTCCAGAAGCTCATCGATCTGATCGAGTCGCCCTATCTGACACAGAGCGAACAGAACCTGATGATGATGGCGGAAAGCCCCGCACTGTGGACCATCGAGGAGGGCGAGGAGCTGTTCCAGACCCCGCGCGGGCCAAACAACGTCTCGTTGGAAGAGTGCGATTTCGGTAAGGGCCCGGGCGTACTGGAGGGGGCCTATGTCGAATTGCCCCGTTATTTTCCGGATACCGGTCGGGTCATGGATCTGGAGACCCGGCTGATCCACTGCATGAAGACCATCCAGGGGTTTGCCGACGACGACCCAGCGATCACCAACACCCATGGCTCTAACACCGATCACATGCGGCTGCAGGCCTACATCTCTGCGCAGTCCAACGGTATGCCTTGGAATCCGCCACTGGAGCATCCGCTGGAGCGGTCCTTCCGTGACGCTGGCGAGGTAGTCTTCTATCGCCGCGCCGGTCCATTCGATTTCAACTGTGCGGTCTGCCATGGCGAACAAGGCAAGCGCATCCGCGCCTCGGTCCTGCCCTATGTGGAAAATCCCAAGGAATGGACCAAGGCCATTTCCTGGCCCGCCTTCCGCGTGGGTCACGACAACCTGCGCAGCAGCCAGCACCGGGTGCGCGAGTGCATCTGGCAGATGCGTTATCCGCAGATCGTCGAGGGCTCCGACCTATCGATCGCGCTGATTTCGTTCTGGACCGATAAGGCGCGCGGCCAGCCGGCGATCATCCCCGACATGAAGCGCTGAGCCAGACCGCGACCGGAGAGCCCTTATGCTAAAGCACTATCTATCAATCGCCTGCATCGCCGCCGTGCTGGCGGTGCTAGCGGTCACTGTCGGCGCGGTGCCGGTGGAAGAGGTGGACCCGACCGACCTACATGCTGCCGAGGTGGACGCGGTGGTCGATTACACCGAGATGACGCCCGAGGAGATGGCCGAATTCCTGATCTTCAACGGCGGCCTCAAGCTCGACGACGAGGTGCAGGAGGGCGGCATCGCGCGCGAGCGCCTGGTGCAGGACGAACTGCAGATCATCTGCACCCAGGCCCGTAACCAGCCGTCGCCGGAACAGCGCGAGAAGATCATCGCCGAGGCGCAGGCGTCGATCCAATATCCTGAGGGGGACATCGTTCTCGGCGACTGGGAGAAGGGACGACAGATGGCCTGGTCCGGCTTCGGCTACCGCCTCGCCCCTAGCCTCGACGACCACGACGAGAACCCCCTGGGCGCCAATTGCTACAACTGCCATGAGTTTGCTGGCGACCGCCAGGGCGGGACCGTCGGCCCCAGCCTCAAAGGGTACGGGAAACTGCGCGGCGACAGCCAGGCCATCCTGCGCCTGACCTACGGCATCATCTATAACGCGCACTCGCTCTTCCCGTGCACGCAGATGCCGCGTCAGGGGGCTAAGGGCCTGCTGTCGCAGGAGCAGATCCTCGACATCATGGCCTATCTGTTCGATCCGGAATCCCCGGTCAACCAGTAGCCTGCCCAACGCGAACCACTGCCCATGCGCCGCGGGCGCCATCCGGCGCCTGCGGCTGCGCAATGCCGATCCGCGTGCGGCAGGTATCCGCTCTGCTGCCGACTCATTCCCCGGCGCTGATGATCCCGTCCCGGTAGGCCAGCCGGTTCAACCCGACAGCGGTGCCGACGGCGAGCTTCTCGTCGATCCGCTGACGATGGTGCTGGCCGCCTGCTCGCTCGGTCAGTCGATTCTGACCGGCCAATCACCGACAACCAGCCCGCGCCCGTTCAGGTCCAGTGCGGCGTATCCTGAGGTATGCTGCAGACCATCATGAATCGACCCGAC
>REDK01000072.1 GCA_007693535.1 Chromatiaceae bacterium | reverse complement strand
GGGGGGGGGGGGGGGGGGGGCGCCCCGCGACCCATGGTCCAGACCCATTTGACCCTCGATTGCGGGGGGCGCCTGCTCGATCTGCGCGCGCCCTGCATCATGGGCATCCTCAATGTCACCCCCGACTCCTTCTCGGACGGGGGTGTTTTTTTATCCCCCGCTGCCGCCCTGCAGCGAGCCGAACAATTGCACGCCGAAGGCGCCGCCATCATCGACATTGGCGGTGAATCGACGCGTCCCGGGGCAGCCGCGGTGGCCGCGACCGAGGAATGCCGGCGCGTGGTGCCAGTCATCGAGGCAGTCGCGGCACGCTTGCCGCTGCCGATCTCCATCGATACCTCCAAGCCGGAGGTGATGCGCGCTGCCGCCGCGGTCGGTGCCGGACTGATCAACGATGTTCACGCCCTGCGCGCCCCGGGGGCGCTGACCACCGCCGCGGCCCTGGGCCTGCCGGTTTGCCTGATGCACATGCAGGGTCAGCCGCGCGACATGCAGGCCGCGCCCACCTATCACGACGTCGTCACCGAGGTGAGTGACTTCCTACGCCAGCGCATCGCCGCCAGCGTCGCCGCCGGCATCCCCGCCAACCAGCTGCTGGTGGACCCGGGCTTCGGCTTCGGCAAGACCCTTGATCACAATCTCGCCCTGCTGGCCCACCTGGAGCGGCTAGCCGCCCTCGGTCCACCGCTGCTGGTCGGGCTCTCTCGCAAGTCGATGCTTGGGGCCATCACCGGGCGCGCGGTGGGCGAGCGCACCGCTGCCGGGGTCGCGGCAGCGGTGCTGGCGGTGAGCCGCGGTGCCCGGATCATCCGCACCCACGACGTCGCCGCCACCCGCGATGCCCTAAGCCTGGTGGCGGCAGTCGCCGCCGTACCCGGCTTGCCCACGGTCTGAAGTGGCACGGTCACGGTCCGATCGCATGTCGCACATCGAATCAGCCCGATGGACTCAGGCTTGGGCTCAGGCTGACCCGCGAAACCAGACGTTCGACCTAGGCATCGTCGCATGCCATGGTCTCTGGATGCGGATCACAATCAGGTCGCTGGCAACCGCTCTGATGCTCCCCTTGGCACGCCGCCGCCGGCGCCGCCGGGGCGCCCGCCATAGAAGGTGACGTAGAGAGTCGGCAGCAGGATCAGCGTGAGCAGGGTCGCGAGCGCCAGGCCGCCCATGATGGCGACTGCCATCGAGCCCCAGAATACGGTCGGGGCGATCGGGATCATGCCGAGGACGGTGGACATCGCAGTCAGCATGATGGGGCGAAAGCGCCCGCTGCTCGCGCTGATCGTGGCATCCCAGACACTCTGGCCGGCGGCCTGTTGTGCCTCGATCTGCTCCAGCAGGATGACCGCGTTCTTGGCAATCATGCCGATCAGGGCCAGGATGCCGAGGATGGCGACGAAGCCGAGCGGCTGCCCAGATAGCAGCAGTGCGAAGACCACGCCGATCAGGCCCAGCGGGACCAGCAGCAGGACGATCGCCACGCGCCCAAAGCGGCGCAACTGGAACATCAGCAGGGTTAGCATCATCACCAGCATCAGCGGCACTACCGCGAACACCGAGGCACGCGACTCGGCGCTCTCCTCGACGGTGCCGCCGAGTTCGATGCGATAGCCGGGCGGAAATGAAGCGTCTAGTTCGGCGATCTCCGCGGCCAGGGCGGCAACGATGGTCTCGGGCAGGGTGCCGGGGGCGACATCAGCCTGCACGGTCAGATTCGGCAGCCGGTCGCGGCGCCACACCATCGGATATTCCTGGCTGTATTCAAAGGTCGCGAACTGCGCCAACGGGATGGTATCGCCAGTCGGCAGGGACACCGGCAGGGTGCGCAGGCTCTCCAACGACAGGCTCTGTCCATCCGTCTCGCGGGCGATCACCGGGACAAGATAGATGTCATCGCGCACCTGGGTGATCGGGGTGCCGGAGATGTTGGTGTTGAGGGCGGTGGCGACCGCCGCCGAGGACAGGCCGAGTTGGCGCGCCTGATCCTGATCGATGCGGATGCGCAGTTCCCGCGCCGGTTCCATCCATTCGAAGTTGACCCGGCGGGCGCCCGGATGCGCGGCGATCAGATCGGCCAGTTGCAGGGCATAGTCTCGTAGCTGATCCGGATCCGGTCCTAGCACCCGGTATTGCACCGGCCAGCCCACCGGCGGGCCGAGTTCCAGCGGCGAGACCCGTCCCACCACCTGCGGGAACTCCTCTGCCAGCAGGCGCTCCAGTTGCGGCTGCAGGCGCTCGCGGGCGCGGATGTCCTTGGCAATGACGACCGCTTGGGCAAAGAAGGGATTGGCGAGCTGCACATCGAGCGGCAGATAGAAGCGGATCGCGCCCTGGCCGATGTAGGTGCTCCAATGCGCGATCTCCGGGGCGAAGTCGGGGTGCGCGCGCAGAAAGCTCTCGAACCTGTTGACCAGCTGCTCGGTGGCATGGATCGAGGCGTTTTGCGGCAGGCTGAGATCGACCAGCAACTCATTGCGATCCGAGGACGGAAAAAACTGCCGAGGGACCTGACCCATGGCGAGGAGTGTGGCGATGAAGATCACGCTGGTCACGCCGATGGTCACCCAGCGTGCACGCATCGCAAGCGTGAGAAAGCGCTCATAGATGACCAGGATGCGGCTCTGCTGCTCGCCGTCGCCGGCCTTGCTGGGACGCAACACCAGGATGCCGATAAGCGGCGCGAAGACCATCGCGACCACCCAGGAGGCGATCAGCGCGATAGCGACGACGGCAAAGATGGAGAAGGTGTACTCACCGGCCGAGGACTGGGCGAAGCCGATCGGCACGAAGCCGGCGATGGTGATCAGCGTGCCGGTCAGCATGGCGACGGACAGGTGCGCATAGGCGTAGGAGCCGGCGCTCAGCGGATCATCGCCGAGGGCAAGACGCCGGCTCATCGCGTCAATGGTGGTCATCGCATCGTCCACCATCAGCGCCAGTGCGATGATCAGGGCCCCCAGCGACACCCGTTGCAGATCGATATCGACCAGCGCCATGACCGGAAACACCACCCCCAGCGTCAGCGGGATGGCGACCGCGACCACGCTGCCGGCGCGCAACCCGAGGGCGATGAAGCTGATCACCAGCACGATGCTGATCGCCTGCCACAGCGAGGTGGTGAACTCATTGATGGCCTGATCCACGATCTGCGGCTGGTTGGCGACCAGGTGCGGTTCGATGCCGATCGGCAGCTCCGCGGTCAGCGCCGTCATCGCGGCGGCGATGTTGTGGCCCAGGGCCAGCGTATCGCCGCCCTCGCGCATCGCAACGGCGAGCCCGATAGCGGGCTCGCCGTTGAAACGAAACATCGGCTGCGGCGGATCGACCAGGGCACGGCGGATCTCGGCGATATCGCGCAGCCGCAGCATGCGGTCGCCGATGGCGAAGCTAACCTCGGCCAGGTCGGTCTCGGAACCGAAGGCACCGCTGACCCGCAGGGCGATGCGCTCAGTGCCAGTGTTGAGCACGCCGGCCGGGCTGACCAGGTTCTGGGCCTGCAGCACCGCGATGAGTTCGGCGGGGGCGAAGCCCAGCCCGGCCAGGCGCTCGACCGAGAAATCGATGAAGATCACCTCGTCCTGAGCACCCAGGATGTCGATGCGCGAGACATCTGGCACGTGCAGCAATTCCGAGCGCACCTCCTCGACGAAGTCGCGCAGCTCGCGATGGGTGAAACCATCGGCCGTGAACGCGTAGATGATGCCGAAGGTGTCGCCGAATTCATCGTTGAAGAAAGGACCGACCAGGCCGGGCGGCAGCGTATGCCGGATGTCGGTGGTCTTCTTGCGCACCTGATACCAGGTATCGGCCACATCCCGGCCCTGGGTGCTGCCGAGTAGATCGACGAAGATGGTGGTCTCGCCGGCGCGGGTGAAGCTGCGCAGATGATCGAGGTTCGGGACCTCCTGCAGTCGCCGCTCAAGGCGGTCGGTGACCTGCAGCAGGGTCTCCTCCAGCGTCGCCCCCGGCCACAGGGCTCGCACCACCATGGTGCGGAAGGTGAACGGCGGGTCCTCGGCGCGCCCCAGCTGATAGAACGAACTGACACCCGCGATCAGTACTACCGCCATCAGGAAGATGGTCACGGAGCGGTTGCGGATCGCCCATTCGGAGAGATTGAATGGGGGTTTCATCGGCTGGCATCCAAGCGCGCGGGCGCGGAACGATGCAACCCGGTCGCCGTGGCCACGCGGCCGATGATGGCGAGATCGGTGTCCGCGGCCGAGCCGGATTCCGGATCGGCGTCTTCGGCGGCCGCCTCGGTCTCGTCTGCGGTCGGGCCTGGCTCGGCTGGGCTTGGGGCCGGCACCGGTCTGGCGTCTGGCCCTTGTTCTGGTGCCACGGGCGGCGCTGCCGCTGGCAGCGCGACCCCGCCCGCCAGCCGCACCTGCTGACCTGGCCGCAGGGTCTGCACCCCGGCGGTGACGATCGTCTCGCCGATCGCCAGCCCGTGGGCAATGGCGACCTGAGCCAGATCGTAGCGGGTGACGGCAACGTTGCGCAGCTCCACTGTCATCGATTCCGGGTCCAGCACCCAGACTGCGGGCTGCGCATTGCTCGTGGTCAGCGCCGCGGCCGGGATCAGCAGCCCGCCGGCGTCTTCCCCGAGCACGGCGGCCGCGGTGATGGTCGAGCCCAACCGCAGGGCCGGCGGCGGATCGATCAGCCCGACCCGCACCCGGAAGGTCCGGGTGACCGGATCAGCCTGGGGCGCAACCTCGCGGACCAGTCCCTGCGCCCGCTCCCGCGGGTCTTCGTTCAGGCTGACCTCGATCGGCAGCCCGGACGGCGCCTGCTGCATGATCCGGGTGGGGACGTCGATCACCGCGTCGCGACCGCCCTCCCGAGCCAGGGTGACGATCATCTGCCCGGCTGCGACCACCTCGCCCGGCTCAGCGCCGCGGGCGGTCACTACCCCGGGGCCGTCGGCCAGCAGCTCGGTAAAGCTGAGTTCAGTCTCAGCGATGCGCACCCGCGCCTCGGCCGCGCTGACCTGCGCCTCGGCGCTGCGGAAGGCCTGCTCGGCCTCATCGAACATGGCCCGGGTGATGAAGCCGTCCCGAATCAGGGTCTGAAAGCGCTCGAACTGATTACGCGTCTCCACCAGCCGGGCGCGGGCCGCGGTCAGGTCGGCTCGGGCCGTGGCGACGGCATCACGCCAGGTCTGGGGGTCGAGACGCGCCACCACCTCGCCACCGCGGACCCCATCGCCGACATTCACGTTGCGCTCCAGCATCCGTCCGGCGATCCGAAAGGCGAGCCGGACCTCGTCCTGGGCCTCGATCCGTCCGGTCAGGGTCACGCGCTCGCCCCCAGCGGCCGGCTCGACCGTCATCACCCGCACCGGGCGGATCAGCTCGGACGGGTCCGGCGGCACGGAGACCGGCTCGCAGCCGGTCAGGAGCAGAAGCAGCCCCGGTAGGATGCGCGGCAGCCAGGCACGCACCGCACTGGCCGGACCATACCGAGCGGGTGCTAGCCGCCGCCCAGTTAGGCCAGCTCGTGAGAATGCGGGGGGGGCCGCTTGGGAGGGTGGGGCAAGAGGCGGATACGGCAACTCGGAATCCTCCACAAGGCGAGCGAAATCGATAGACCGCCTGCCATTGTAGCGGAAGCTCGACGTTGCCGAGGGCACGCCGCGAAACCGCGCGTCGCTGGAACCAGCTCCCGGGCGTAACCCGTCTCGCCCGCGGAGACGCTGGCGAGCGGGCTGGCCCGGCGACGTGATCGGGTGTGGGGACGATTCAGGCCGCCGTCTTCTCGGTGTCGAAGCTAAAGGTCAGTTCGTCGTTATCGCCGAGATGGACGGTCACGGTGCCACCGTGGGACAACTCGCCGAACAGCAGTTCACTAGCCAGCGGCTTCTTGATGCTGTTCTGGATTACACGCGCCATGGGTCGGGCGCCCATCTTGGGATCATAACCCTTGTCGGCGATCCAGGCGCGCGCCTCCGCATCCACCAGTAGTGCAACCTTCTTCTCGGCCAATTGCTGTTCGAGTTCGAACAGAAACTTGTCCACCACGTTGGCGATGGTGGCTGACGACAACGGGGAAAACTGGACCACCGCGTCGAGGCGGTTACGGAACTCCGGGGTGAAGTAGCGCTTGAGCGCCTCCATGCCATCGGTGGCATGATCCTGCTCGGTGAATCCGATCGAGCGGCGGCTGGTCTCCTCGGCGCCGGCATTGGTGGTCATCACCAGCACCACATTGCGGAAGTCGGCCTTGCGACCATTATTATCCGTCAGCGCGCCGTGGTCCATCACCTGTAGCAGTAGATTGAACACATCGGGATGAGCTTTTTCAATCTCATCAAGCAACAGCACCGAGTGCGGATGCTTGGTGATCTCCTCGGTCAGTAGCCCGCCCTGATCGAAACCGACGTAGCCAGGCGGGGCACCGATCAGACGCGAAACGGTGTGCCGCTCCATGTATTCAGACATGTCGAAGCGGATCAACTCAAGTCCCAACACCCTTGCCAACTGGCGGGTGACCTCGGTTTTACCCACACCGGTCGGACCGGTGAACAGGAAAGAGCCGATCGGTTTTTCCTCGTTGCCGAGCCCGGAGCGGTTCATCCGAATGGCCGCAGTCAGGGCGTCGATTGCCTCCTCCTGCCCATAGACGACCATCTTGAGGTCGCGATCGAGATTGCGCAGGGCCTCGGTATCGGAGAGCGAGACCTTGCGCGGCGGGATGCGCGCAATCTTGGCTACGATCGCCTCCACGTCGGCGACATCGATGCGCTTCTTGCGCTTCGCGAGCGGGCGCAACTGGACATTGGCGCCGGCCTCGTCGATCACGTCGATGGCCTTGTCTGGCAAATGCCGGTCGTTGATATATTTGGCAGAAAGTTCGGCCGCCGCGCGCAGCGCCGGGTTGGTATAGCTGACCTGGTGGTGCTCCTCGAACCGCGCCTTCAGTCCTTTGAGGATGGCGTAGGTCTCCTCCACCGAAGGCTCATGCACATCGATCTTCTGAAACCGCCGCGCCAGTGCCCGATCCTTCTCGAAGATACCGCGGAATTCCTGATAGGTGGTGGAGCCAATGCAGCGCAGTTCGCCGGAGGCGAGCACCGGCTTGATCAGATTGGACGCATCCATGACACCGCCCGACGCTGCGCCAGCCCCGATGATGGTATGAATCTCATCGATGAACAGGATGGCCTGGGGTCGCCGCTTCAGCTCGGCAAGCACCGCCTTGAGACGCTTCTCGAAGTCGCCGCGGTATTTGGTGCCAGCCACCAACGAGCCCAGGTCCAGCGCGTAGATCACTGAATCGGCCAGCACCTCCGGTACCTCGCCATCGACGATCTTCTTGGCCAGCCCCTCAGCGATGGCGGTCTTGCCGACCCCGGCCTCGCCCACCAGCAGTGGATTGTTCTTGCGCCGCCGACAGAGTATCTGCGCCGTGCGTTCCACCTCTGCGGCTCGGCCAATCAGCGGATCGATCCGCCCCTGACGCGCAAGATCATTGAGATTACTGGCAAAATTCTCCAGTGGACTGGGGGCCTCTTTTTCCTCACTGCGGACCTCTTCCGATTCTGCCTGCGGATCGGCATCCGGCTGCTCGCCGGGAACCTTGGAGATGCCGTGAGAGATGTAATTGACCACGTCCAACCGCGAGACATCCTGTTGGTTGAGTAGGTAGACGGCCTGACTGTCCTGCTCGCTGAATAGCGCCACCAGCACGTTGGCCCCGGTGACTTCCTTCTTGCCTGCCGACTGGACGTGGAAGACGGCCCGCTGCAGCACCCGCTGGAATCCTAGTGTTGGCTGGGTCTCGCGGCCGTCCTGGTCGGTGAGCAGTGGGGTGGTCTCATCAATGAAGGTGCGCACGTCCTTGCGGAGTTTATCGGCATCTGCTCCACAGGCACGCAGGACCTTGGCCGCCGTGGGATTATCGATCAAACAGAGCAGCAGATGTTCCACGGTCATATATTCGTGGCGCTTGTCGCGAGCTTCCTTGAAGGCCTGATTCAGTGTGAATTCGAGTTCTTTACTCAACATGGACGCGGACCCTGGCGAATGGATGGAGGTATCGGGATTGGGTCGCAACCGCCGCGGTACCCGCGGCGACGCGGTCTCGAAGAGCTAGCGTGCCGGGATTGCCTGGTGTAGTCGGCAGTCCCGCCCGCCGACCCTGATCGCATCGCCCCGGTAGACCCCGGCGGGGCTTGCGCTGGTGGGGTTTACCCTGGCGCAAGGGTGGGCGTAGCACGCGGTTCGGCATCGGACGGATGTCCACGTCAGGCCTCTTCCATAGTGCACAGCAGTGGGTGCTGGTTCTCGCGTGCAAAGTCGTTGACCTGTACGACCTTGGTCTCGGCGATATCGCGGGGATAGACCCCGCAGACGCCGACGCCACGGGTGTGAACGTGCAGCATCACCTGGGTCGCCTTCTCCCGACTCATGCGGAAAAAGGTCTCGAGTACGTGCACGACGAACTCCATCGGCGTGTAGTCGTCGTTGACCAGCAGGACCTTGAACAGGGGCGGGCGCTTGAGCGCCGGCTTCGCCTCCTCTAGAGTCAGGCCGGAGTCATGATCCTCGTCTGGCTTCCACTCACTCATGCTCGCAGGCTCTCGCGTTCGGTTGGCCAGAGTCGGCCGCGTCGCCATCTAGGCTGGCCTCCAGAGTTGGTCGATCGGTAGCGGCCACCACCAGGCGGGGTAGCGCCGTCTAGGACAATGTCGGACGCAGGACGTTGCGGGTATGTGCGCCCGTCCCGCTGATCGGGATCCGGCCGGTCAGCGATCGCCGCTCGAGGCGCCTCCCGGCAGAGGCAGGTTGCGATCAGTCTGCACAGCACTGAATCATGTGTCCGCCGAGTCGTCCGCTCTGCCGGACTGTGTAGGGCCGGTCGAGCAAAAAATACAGCCCGCCGGGACTTGCGTCTACGCCTCCCAGAACCCCCTAGCATCCACCGTCGCGGCGCCCCGGGGTATCTGAGGCACTCACAGTCGCCGCCGGATCGCCAGCAGCCGCTGACACCCTGAGTCCCTTGCAACTCTCGGACAGATGAGGATTTGACCGCTCAAATCCCAGAACTATACTTGGGGATCGCGACTGGTTCGCGCGTCCGCGTGCAGCAGACGTGGTACCCGTCGCGGCCCCGCTGCACAGCGGTAGCAGGGCAGTGCGACCCACAACAAGCTGGCCACCAACCAAAGAACGACAGATGTCCTGGAGGAGTAACCGCGATGACGACCGGTGTTGTGAAATGGTTCAACAACGCCAAGGGCTATGGCTTCGTCAAGCCCGACGGCCGCGATGAAGATGTGTTCGTCCACTTCTCGTCCATCGACATGGACGGTTACAAGACCCTCAAAGAGGGCCAGAAGGTGGAGTTCGAGATCAGCCATGGCCCCAAAGGCCTGCACGCGGCCCGCGTCCAGCGGGCCTTCTAGTTCCTGTCCTCCTGGCCCGGTCACGACCCTAGCCGGTCGTGGGCTGGCCGCTTACTGACAGGCGGCGTAAGCCGCCTGGTGGCTGGGCCCACCGCCCGCAGGTGACGGCACGCTCAAATCCGCGGGCTCACATCCGGGCGATCACGGCCTGACCAAATTCCGAGCAGCTCAGTTTGGTCGCCCCGTCCATCAGGCGTTCCAGGTCATACGTCACGGTCTTAGCGGAAATGGCACCTTCGATCCCGGTGATGACCAGGTCAGCGGCCTCGGTCCAACCGAGATGGCGCAGCATCATCTCCCCGGACAACAACAGCGAGCTAGGATTGACCTGATCCTTGCCCGCATACTTGGGGGCCGTCCCATGGGTTGCCTCAAACATCGCGACCGAGTCCGACAGATTCGCGCCCGGAGCCATACCGATCCCGCCCACCTGGGCAGCCAGGGCATCGGAGATGTAATCGCCGTTCAAGTTGAGCGTGGCGATCACCGAGTATTCCTTGGGACGCAGCAGAATCTGCTGCAAGAAGGCGTCGGCGATGACATCCTTGATCAGGATCTCGGTACCAGTGCGCGGGTTCTTGAAGCTGCACCAGGGACCACCTCCGATCTCGACTGCCCCGAACTCCTCGCGCGCCAGCTCATAGCCCCATTCCTTGAATGCGCCCTCGGTAAACTTCATGATGTTCCCTTTGTGGACCAGGGTCACGGAGGAACGGTCGTTATCGATCGCATACTGAATTGCCTTACGCACCAGCCGTTTGGTGCCCTCGCTGGAGACCGGTTTGATGCCGATGCCCGAGGTCCTCGGGAAACGGATCTTAGTGACCCCCATGGTTTCCTGCAGGAACGCGATGACCCGCTGGACCTCCGGTGTGCCGGCCTGCCACTCGATGCCAGCATAGATATCCTCGGAGTTCTCGCGGAAGATCACCATGTCGGTGTACTGCGGATCCTTGAGCGGGCTCGGCGTGCCAGCAAAGTAGCGAACCGGACGCAGACAGACATAGAGATCCAGCTGCTGGCGCAGGGTCACGTTCAGCGAGCGGATACCACCTCCGACCGGCGTGGTCAGCGGCCCTTTGATGCTGACAACGAAATCCCTTACTGCGTCCAGGGTCTCATCCGGCAGCCAGATATCCTCACCGTAGACGCGGGTGGATTTCTCACCCGCATAAACCTCCATCCAAGCCACCGATCGCTTGCCACCGTAGGCCTTGGCGACCGCCGCATCGAGCACCGTGCGCATGGTTGGAGTGATGTCCACACCGATGCCGTCACCTTCAATGAACGGAATGATCGGGCGATCTGGAACCGCCAGGCTGTGATCGGGATTGACGCTGATCTTAGTGCCGTCGGTAGGGACTTTGATGTGCTGATAGGCCATGACGCAGGGTCTCCGCTGGGTTTGGAATCCGGGCGATGGTAACAAAAGCGGGCAGCCGGGTTGGACAATGGCGCGAGTGTGCTGCGCGATAACGGTGCTGCACGCAAGATCGGCGCCTCCGAACAGCCTGCCGGATGACCCGAACGCTGTCTCCCGCGACCCTTTAATTTCAATCGCTTAACTGATATTCAATCGTAGGGCAGCGGGCCCCGCACGGGCCTTGCCGAATCTTCTGGCAGCGCCCGCCAGACGACATCCAGGCAGTCACGACCAGTGGCTGCCGTGCACTGAACCTGGTACCTCGTATGCCTGACACGCCCGCCTTTCGTATCTATCGTGACGATAACGGCCATCGCACCGAACTGACCAGGGTGCCGACCCCGATGCCAGCGCCGGGCGAGGTGCTGGTGCGCGTACTGTACTCCGGCATCAACTACAAAGACGCGCTTGCCGGCACCGGGCGCGGCAAGGTGGTCAAGACCTTTCCGATCACCGGCGGCATCGACGCCGCGGGGATCGTCGAGACCTCGAACCACCCAGGTTTTAGCCCCGGCGATCCGGTCATCGCCACTGGCTGGGGCCTGGGCTTCGATCACGACGGCGGCTACGCCGGCTATCTGTGCGTCCCGGGCGACTGGTTGCAGTCACTGCCAGCAGAATTGGACCTGCGGGCGGCAATGATTCTGGGCACCGCTGGCATCACGGCCGCGTTTGCGGTGCAACGCATGCTCGACAACGGGCAGCAGCCTGAACTCGGTCCGCTACTGATTACCGGCGCCAGCGGTGGCGTTGGCTGCATCGCAGTGGCCATCCTCGCCCGCCTCGGCTTCGAGGTGGTGGCAATGAGCGGCAAACCAGACCTGCACGACTGGTTGCGCAGCCTGGGGGCCAGCGACGTGCTCGGACGCAACGATCTCGCCGTCGAGGAGCGTCCGTTAGGGCCAGCCCGCTGGGGCGGTGCCATCGATAACGTGGGAGGCGAGCTGCTCGGCACGCTCACCCGCACCATCGTCCCCGCCGGCAATATCGCCAGTGTCGGCCTCGCGGGCGGTATCACCGTCAATACCACGGTGATGCCCTTTATCTTGCGGGGCATCAATCTGCTCGGGATCAACTCGGTGGATATTCCCAATCCGATACGGGCACAACTCTGGCAGCACCTGGCTGATGATTGGCAACCAGCACGGATGGCCGATATCCTGACCGCGATCGTCTCGTTGGAGGCGCTACCGGAATTGTTCGAGCAAATGCTGCTTGGACGCACCCACGGGCGCATGCTAGTCACGCTTGAGGATGCCAACGCGTGAAGAAAACAGGACCCAGCGACACCGGCATAACCGCATCAGATGCGGCCCATGCGCCGGGGTTGATTCCAGGTGTAAACGGCAGTAACCGCATAATTCCAGACTGCGCCGACTAGGATGCCAGCCACCGCCGACAACACCCACCAACCTCCACCAGCCGGCGTCGAATGGAATAGATAGGTGGCAATGCCAACGTTGGCCACCGCCCCCAGCCCACAAGCGAGCGTAAACGAGATCCAACCACGCAGCAATTGCCAGCCACGCAGGCGCCGGTCGCGATAAGTTAAAAGGTTATTGACAAAGAAATTGAAGGTCATCGCGACCAGGGTCGCGATCGTCTGGCCCAGCACAAAGCCGCCTGCCATCCCAATAAAGATCAGCCACAGCACTACCATGTGTACCAGCACACCGAGCCCACCCACGAGCGCAAAGGGAATGAAGCGCACCGGGACATAACGTCCCAGGGATTTGTCCAACAGCATGTAAAGGTATTCCCAGACCACCATCGCATCCAGCTTGCTTTCGCCCGCCATCCGCAGTCGAAAGGTATAGGGGAGTTCGCGACAGCGCAGGGGCCGGGGAGCGGTCGCGAAGATGTCCAACAACAGCTTGAAGCCGATCCCGGACAGGTCCCCGGCCAGTTCAGCGAGCAGGTCCCGGCGCAGCATAAAAAAGCCGCTCATCGGGTCGGTCAGATCTGCTTTCAGTACGGTGCGCGCGAGCTTGGTGGCAATCCTGCTTGCCCACGCCCGCTCCCGCCCCCAGTCGCCAATACCGCCGCCGGCCAGGTGCCGGCTGGCCACCACGATATCGAGGTCTTCCGCGCGCAGCATCCTCAGCATTTCCGGCAGAATGCGTTCGTCGTGCTGCAGGTCGGCGTCGATGACCGCGACGAAAGGCGCGCAAGTGGCCAACATCCCTTCGATCCCCGCAGAGGCAAGACCGCGCCGGCCGATCCGGCGGATCAGGCGCACCCGCCCGTCGGTCTGGGCCTCGCGGCAGACCACCTGCCCGGTGCCATCGGCAGAATCGTCGTCGACGAAGATGACCTCCCAGGCAATGCCGTCGAGCACAGCGCGCAGGCGCGTCAACAACTCCACGACATTGCCAGCTTCGTTGAAGGTCGGCACCACGACAGCAAGCGCGGGTGTTTCGATCATCGGTCACGGAGTACTGTCGCGATACGATCGATGGCAACCTGCAGTCGTTTTCGGCTTTGAGTATAAGCGATGCGCAACATGGTGCTGGTCTCATTGGTGCCAAAGTCGCACCCGGGGGTGACAGCAACCCCGCCTTGCTGCAGCAGTCGGGCCGCCAGTGCCGCGGCCGTCGGCTGGTCGGCTGGTGCCCGTAGATACAGGTAGAAGGCGCCCCGCGGCCAGGCCGGTAGCTCGAAACCAAGGCTGGTCAGAGCCGGAATCAGAAGATCGCGCCGGGCACGTAAACGGTCGCGGCGCCGATCCAGTTCTGGACGCAACGCTGGCGCCAAGGCGACGCCAGCTGCGTATTGAGCCAGCGTTGGCGGTGCCAGGTACAGATTCTGTGCGAGGCGGACCAGGACCTCGGTAAACGCCTGGGGCGCGACCAGCCAGCCGAGCCGCCAGCCGGTCATACCGAAGTATTTCGAGAAACTGTTGGCCACGAAGACATGCTCGCTGTTCAAGGCGAGGGCGCTGTGGTCCTCACCCTCATACAGCAGGCCTTGGTAGATCTCATCGACGATCAGCGCGCCCGCCTGGCTGGCAACCAGGTCGTGGAGGGCGCCGAGCCGGGCCGGCGTCAGGGTAGTCCCGGTAGGGTTGGCCGGCGTTGCCAGCATCAACGCTCGGGTGCGGGGAGTCCAGGCCTGCTCCAGCGCGGCCAGCGTTGGTTGATAATCCTGCTCTGGCCAGACTGGCAACGCATCTGGTACGCCACCGGCCAAGGACACCAGATGTCGATTACAGGGATAACCGGGATCCGTCAGCAAGACACGATCGCCGGCATCGAGGATGGCCATCAGCGCGAGTTGCAGCGCGCCGGAACCGCCTGGGGTAACCAATACCCGCGCGGGATCGATGTCTAGCCCGTAGCGCCAACCATAGTAACCAGCAATGGCCTGCCGCAGGGCCGGCAGGCCAGCCGCTGGGGTATAGCCCAGTGGACGGCTGGCGAGGGCCTCGCCGGCCGCAGTCACGACCGCACCCGGGGTCAAGAAGTCCGGCTCTCCCACTTCCAAGTGGATCAGGTCACAGCCTTGTTCCTCCAGCGCGCGCGCCTCCTCCAGTACCCGCATGACATGGAAGGGTGCCACCGCGGCGGCGCGCCGGCCCGGTTGCAATAGCGATATCCTGGGCCGGTCGGGGACCGTGGCTGCGACTGTCACGGACCAAACCCGTAGCAATCAGCATGCAACTGCCGCAGCAGGGCCAGATCGACGAGACGATGGCCATGCAGATCGCCAGCCAGCGCGGTGATGCCCGCGGCATCCGGTTCGCCGAGTTGATCAACCACTAAGGCAGCACCGGCGAAATCCTGGTCGTGCGTATAGCTGCTTACGGTGACCAGCAGCGCCCGCAGACCGGCCGCCAAAGCAGCACATACGCCGTTGTCGGAATCCTCGATGACGATGCAAGCGGAGGCCGGCAGTTGTAGCTGTGCAAGGACTAGGTTGAAGATATCCGGCGCTGGCTTCTTGTGCGGTACGATGTCACCAGCCGCGATGACTTCGAACCAGGCTGCCAGTTCAGGTTCAGGCGCCGCGGCGAGCAGCGCACTGACATTCTCAGGCGTGGTGGTGGTCGCGATGGCCAACCGCAGGCCGGCGGCGCGCGCCTCGCGCAGCAACCGCAGCACGCCAGGCCGCAGCGGGATACCTCCAGTGCGCAGGCGTTCCAGATAGATCGCGGTCTTGCGCCGGTGCAACCCACCGATCAGTGCGTCGAGATCGCCGTCGCAGTGAAAATCGGGCCGATACCGTTGCACATAATGGCGCATCCGTTCCTTGCCACCAGTCACGGCCAGTAACTCTCCATAACATTCCTCCGACCAATGCCAGTCGAGTCCTGCCGCACTGAAGGCGCTGTTGAAGGCAGGGCGGTGGCCGTCGCGCTCGGTATCGGCCAGCGTCCCATCGACGTCAAAGATCAAGGCCAGAAGGCCAGTCGTCATGGTCTCACCAGTGCCACGCTAAATTTCAAAAGGTGATGAGGGTAACACAGGCATCAAGCAGGTGCTGCACCGCCGGTTCAGTGGACGGTGAAGGCGAATGAGCGCGAGTATTCCGACCGCAGAGACCGCTGCCACGGCAAATAACCAGCGCCTCAACCGTCCCGCTCCGACGCAGGAACGACAGGGCTCGAATCCCGCGCACCCAGACTCAACGTCACGTGAAGCAGTAGCGCCAAAACGCTGCGAGTCGCTTGACGAAGACGGTTGAAACAGTTCTAATTAGGGGCTTACTCGGCACGCATCGCCTGTGAACGCGGTCGAGGCTGGCCCTGAACCTGAACCTGCCCAGGTAGCTCAGTTGGTAGAGCAGCGGACTGAAAATCCGCGTGTCGGTGGT
>REDK01000126.1 GCA_007693535.1 Chromatiaceae bacterium | reverse complement strand
GCCCCGCCCGTCATCCGGTTGCAATCCGCCCGCCGTTTCGCTAGCGTCTTTACAACAGTCCTGCTGGGGGTGCCTGCCACAGGGCGGGCTGAGAAACACCCTTAGAACCTGATCCGGTTCGCACCGGCGGAGGGAAGCCAGGGCGCACCGGTCAGCCCGGCCGCCGCTGCGCATGCCGACCTCCGTGTCCTGTCCCGAGGAGTCGACATGAGCGCCATCCCAGAAGCCATTCCAGCCGCCTTCGTTGCCAGCACCGCCCGCCTCTCCGACGCGGTGACCCGTCCCTTGCCGGCCTCGCGCAAGGTCTATGTGCAGGGCTCGCGCCCCGATCTGCGCGTGCCCATGCGCGAGGTCAGCCAGGGGCCGACGCGGCTCGCCAACGGCAGCGAGGAGAACCCGCCCATCCCGCTCTACGACACCTCGGGGCCTTATACCGACCCCGCGGTCGCGATCGACCTGCTGGCCGGCCTGCCTGATCTGCGCGGGGCCTGGATCGCCGAGCGCGACGATACCGAACCCCTGAGCGACCTGAGTTCCCACTTCGGGCGCGCGCGCCGCGATGATCCGGCGCTGGCCCATCTGCGCTTCGCCCATCTGCGCACGCCGCGGCGGGCGCGGCCGGGGCGGCAGGTGACGCAGATGCACTATGCCCGTCAGGGCATCGTGACCCCGGAGATGGAGTTCGTCGCCATCCGCGAGAATCAGCGCCTCGATGCCCTGCGCGCCGACCCGCGCTATACCCCATTGCTGCGCCAACACCCTGGGCAGACCTTCGGCGCCAGCCTGCCGGCCCAGATCACCCCGGAGTTCGTGCGCGCCGAGGTCGCCCGCGGGCGCGCGATCATCCCCGCCAATATCAATCATCCGGAACTCGAGCCGATGATCATCGGCCGCCATTTCCGCACCAAGATCAACACCAACATCGGCAATTCGGCACTCGGCTCCAGCATTGCCGAGGAGGTCGAGAAGATGGTGTGGTCGACGCGCTGGGGCGGGGATACGCTCATGGACCTCTCCACCGGCAGTCACATCCATGAGACGCGCGAATGGATCCTGCGCAATGCCCCGGTGCCGATTGGCACGGTGCCCATCTATCAGGCGCTGGAGAAGGTCGATGGGCGCGCCGAGGAACTCACCTGGGAGATGTTCCGCGACACCCTGATCGAACAGGCCGAGCAGGGTGTGGACTATTTCACCATCCATGCCGGGGTCCTGCTGCGCTATGTGCCGCTCACCGCCGGGCGCCTGACCGGCATCGTCTCCCGCGGTGGTTCCATCCTGGCGAAATGGTGCCTGGCGCATCATCAGGAGAACTTCCTCTACACCCATTTCCGCGAGATCTGCGAGATCATGGCGGCCTATGACGTCGCCTTCAGCCTCGGCGACGGGCTGCGCCCGGGCAGCATCGCCGATGCCAATGACGCCGCCCAGTTCGCCGAACTCGAGACCCTGGGCGAACTCACCCGCATCGCCTGGGAGCAGGATGTGCAGGTCATGATCGAAGGCCCTGGTCATGTCCCACTGCAGATGATCCGCGAGAACGTGACCAAGGAGTTGCAGGACTGCGACGAGGCCCCGTTCTATACCCTGGGGCCGCTGGTCACCGATATCGCCCCGGCCTATGACCACATCACCTCCGGTATCGGCGCGGCCAATATCGGCTGGTATGGCACCGCCATGCTCTGCTATGTGACCCCCAAGGAGCACCTGGGCCTGCCCGACAAGCAGGATGTGCGCGACGGCATCATCACCTACAAGATCGCCGCCCATGCCGCCGATCTGGCTAAGGGCCTACCCGGCGCCCAGGTGCGCGACAATGCCCTGAGCAAGGCCCGCTTCGAATTTCGCTGGGAGGACCAGTTCAACCTCGCGCTGGACCCGGAGCGCGCCCGCGACTATCACGATGCCAGCATGCCGCATGAGGCGCACAAGGTCGCTCATTTCTGCTCCATGTGCGGCCCGCGCTTCTGCTCGATGCAGATCACCCAGGAGATTCGCGACTACGCGGAGCGTCAGCAACAGGACGCGGCGGCACAGACCATCGCGGCGGGGTTGCAGGAGAAGGCGGCTGAGTTCCGGGCCGGTGGCGCCAGCATCTATCGGGAGGTGTGACCGGCGGGCGGGGTGACCGGCGCCCCCCGGTCCCAGCCCCGGTCCCAGCCCCGGTCCCAGCCCCGGCGGTCGCTGCCCGGTGCTAGCGCCACCCGCGCTGACCGCGCCCGCGCTCGCCTTTGCCGGCGGCGTCGGCGGCTATTTCCTGCAGACCAGGTTGCCCTCCTGGACGCTGCTGGCGGCGCTTGCGGTGCCCGCGCTGCTGCTTGCGCTGCTGGCCCTGCCAGGTTGCCAGGTGTGGCGCTGGTTCTGCCGCCGGCCCCGGCCCCGAACCCGGCCCCGAACCCGGCCCCGAACCTGGCCCCGGGTCTGGTTGGCCCTGCCGCTGGCGGCGACGCTCGGCTTCGGCTGGGCGCATCTGGCCACCTGCCCGCTGCTCTGTCAGCCCTTGCCCGAGGCGCTGGTTGGCCGCGATCTGCTGCTCACCGGCCGCATTGCCGCCCTGCCCCAAGCGCGCGGCCAGGCGACGCGGCTGCTGCTGACGGTGGAGTCACTGACCAGCGCCGGTGAGTCGGTGCCGCTGCGGGGGCGGGTGCGGCTGAACTGGTATCGCGACGCCCCGCCGCTGCGGGCCGGGGAGCGCTGGCAACTGCCGGTGCGGTTGCGCCCGCCGCACGGCTTCCAGAACCCGGGCGGCTTCGATTACGAACGCTGGCTGTTTCAGCAGCGCATCAGTGCCACCGGGTATGTGTTGCAGCGCGGCGAGCGCCAGCGCCTGGCGGCCGGGGCCGGGCGCTTCTGGTTGACCCGCTGGCGCCAGGGCCTGCAGGAACGCCTGCAGGCGATACTCGGGCCGGGGCTGCCGGCGGCGCTGGTGCAGGCCCTGGTGCTGGGGGAGCGCGGCCAGTTGACCCCAGCCCAGTGGGAGGTGCTGGCGCGCACCGGCACCAGCCATCTGCTGGCCATCTCTGGATTGCACGTGGGCCTGATCGCGGGCCTGGTCTTCCTGCTGGTACGCGGGCTGTGGGCGCGCCTCCCGCCGCTGGCGCTGGCCCTGGCGGCACCGCGGGCGGCGGCTCTGGCCGCGCTGCCGGCGGCCCTGGTCTACAGTGCCCTGGCCGGCTTTGCCATCTCCACCCAACGCGCCCTGGTGATGCTGGCGGTGCTGCTGCTGGCGCTGCTGGCCGGGCGCACCCTGCGCCCCTGGGCGGCCCTGACCCTGGCCCTGGCCGCGGTGCTGCTGCTCGACCCACCCGGGGTGCTCGCCTATGGCCTGTGGCTATCGTTCGGGGCGGTGACGGTGCTGCTCTACGCGCTCGGCCGGCGGCTGGGACCGGCCGGCTGGTGGGGGCGTTGGGGCAGCGCCCAGTGGGCGGTCTCGCTGGGGCTGCTGCCGCTGTTGCTGCTGCTGTTCGGCCGCGCTTCGCTGATCTCGCCGCTGGTGAATCTGATCGCGGTACCGCTGTTCACGCTGGCCCTGCCGCTCATCTTGCTGGCCGCGTTGGTAGCGCTGGTCAGCGGCTGGACCCTGCCGCTGGTCTGGGTCGGCGCCGGCCTGGGGCTGGCCTTCGCCGGTCTGGAGCGGATCAGCGACTGGCCCTGGGCGGCGCTCGCGCTGGGGGGACGGCCGGCCTGGGTCTGGGCCGCCGCCATGGCCGGGGTGTTGCTGTGGCTGGCCCCGCGCGGTCTGCCCGGCCGCTGGTTGGGGGCAGTGCTGCTGGCCCCGCTGCTGCTGGTGCGCCCGCCGGCACCACCGCCGGGCAGCGCCTGGCTGACCCTGCTGGATGTCGGCCAGGGGTTGGCGGTGGTGGTGCGCACCGCCAACCATAGCCTGGTCTATGACGTCGGCCCGCGCTTCCCGAGCGGCTTCAATACCGGGACGGCGGTGGTGGCACCCTATCTGCGCGAGGTCGGCGTGGCGGTGCCGGATCGGGTGATCGTCAGCCATGCCGATCTGGACCATGCGGGCGGCCTGCGCGGGCTGTATCAGGCGCTGCCCGGGCAGCCGCCCCTGTGGAGCGGCGAGCCGGACCGGCTGCAACGCACCTACCTGGACCCGGACCTGGCCGCCGCGGTCGAGCTGCAGGCCTGCCGGGCCGGCCAGTCCTGGGACTGGGACGGGGTCGAGTTCCGCCTGCTGCATCCGGACGGCGATCACTATCGCGGCAACGACGCCTCCTGCGTGCTGCGGATCAGCGCTGGCGACGCCTCGGTGCTGCTGACCGGCGACATCGAGACGCCGGTCGAGCGCCGGTTGGCGGCGCGCGCCGCGGCCGGGCAGGGGCCACCGCTGACCAGCAGCCTCCTGGTGGCCGGCCATCATGGCAGCGCCAGCTCCAGTTCTGCCGCGTTTCTGGACGCGGTCGCACCGACCCTGATCCTCTACTCCGCCGGCTACGCCAACCGCTTCGGGCATCCTGCCGCGGTGGTGCGGGCGCGCGCTGCCGCGCGCGGTCTGGTCGAACTCAATACCGCCGACAGCGGCGCCATCCGGATCGCCCTCGACCCGCTGACCGGCGTCGGCACCCCGCGCCGCTGGCGGCTGCAGACCGATCGCCTGTGGCGGCATCATCCGCCGGTGGCGGCATCCGTCGCCGTCCCGGCCCTGCCCGCTCAGTCAGCGCCGCGTGCGGATACGCGACCGCTTGAAAGCGGCCATTCGGCGCCGCCATATTCTGTCAAACCCTAACTTTTATCGGAGATTCTTCCCATGCGAATGGACAAGCTCACCAGCAAGTTCCAGCTCGCCCTGGCGGACGCCCAGAGTCTGGCCCTGGGGCGCGATAACCAGTTCATCGAACCGGTGCATCTGCTGACCGCGCTGCTGGACCAGGACGGCGGCACCGTGCGCCATCTGCTGGCCCAGGCCGACGTCAATGTCAACCGGCTGCGCAGCAATCTCGGCGAGGCCCTCGAGCGCCTGCCCAAGGTGACCGGTACCGGCGGCGATGTGACCGTCTCCAATGCCCTCGGGCGTCTGCTCAACCTCACCGACAAGCTGGCCCAGCAACGCAACGATCAATACATCTCCTCGGAGCTGTTCGTGCTGGCCGCGCTGGAGGACAAGGGCGAACTCGGCGACCTGCTGCGCCAGGCCGGCGCCAGCAAGGGGGCGCTGGAGAAGGCGATCGAGCAGGTGCGCGGCGGTCAGCGCGTGGCCGACCCCAATGCCGAGGAGCAGCGCCAGGCCCTGGAGAAATACAGCATCGATCTGACCGAGCGCGCCGAACAGGGTAAGCTCGATCCGGTCATCGGGCGCGACGACGAGATCCGCCGCACCATTCAGGTGCTGGCCCGGCGCACCAAGAACAATCCGGTGCTGATCGGCGAGCCCGGGGTCGGCAAGACCGCCATCGTCGAGGGTCTGGCCCAGCGCATCGTCAATGGCGAGGTGCCCGAGGGGCTCAAGACCAAGCGCCTGCTGGCGCTGGACATGGCGGCCTTGATCGCTGGGGCGAAGTTCCGCGGCGAATTCGAGGAACGCCTCAAGGCGGTACTCAACGATGTCGCCCGCCAGGAGGGCCAGGTGATCCTGTTCATCGATGAGTTACACACCATGGTCGGGGCCGGCAAGGCCGAGGGGGCGATGGATGCCGGCAATATGCTCAAGCCCGCGCTGGCCCGCGGCGAACTGCATTGCATCGGCGCCACCACCCTGGATGAATACCGTAAATACGTCGAGAAGGATGCGGCGCTGGAGCGGCGCTTCCAGAAGGTGCTGGTGGATGAGCCCAATGTCGAGGACAGCATTGCCATCCTGCGCGGGCTCAAGGAGCGCTACGAGGTGCATCATGCAGTGGAGATCACCGATCCCGCGATCGTCGCCGCGGCGACCCTGTCGCATCGCTATATCACCGACCGCCAGTTGCCGGACAAGGCGATCGACCTGATCGACGAGGCCGCCGCGCAGATCCGCATGGAGATCGACAGCATGCCGGAGGAGATGGACCGCCTCGATCGACGCCTGATCCAGCTCAAGATCGAGCGCGAGGCGCTGAAGAAGGAGTCCGACGAGGCCTCGAAGAAGCGCCTAGCCGACCTCGAGGAGCAGATCGGCCGCCTGGAGCGGGAGTTCTCCGACCTCGACGAGATCTGGAAGGCGGAGAAGGCCGCGGTGCAGGGCACTGCCCATATCAAAGAAGAACTCGACCGCGCCCGGGTGGAACTGGAGACCGCGCGCCGTGCCGGGGATCTGGGGCGGATGTCGGAACTCGCCTATGGCCGCATCCCGGAACTGGAAAAGCGCCTGAACGCGGCCGCCGAGGTCGAGCACGGCAGCAATCGGCTATTGCGCAACAAGGTCAGTGCCGAGGAGGTGGCCGAGATCGTCTCTAAATGGACCGGCATCCCGGTCTCGAAGATGCTCGAGGGCGAGCGCGACAAGCTGCTGCGCATGGAGGCGGCGATCGAGCAGCGCGTGGTCGGGCAGGACGAGGCGGTGCGGGCGGTCAGCGATGCCATCCGCCGTTCCCGCGCCGGGCTCTCCGATCCTAACCGGCCGATCGGCTCGTTCCTGTTCCTCGGCCCCACCGGGGTGGGCAAGACTGAACTCTGTAAGGCCCTGGCGGAGTTCATGTTCGATACCGACGAGGCGATGGTGCGCATCGATATGTCGGAGTTCATGGAGAAACACTCGGTGGCGCGGCTGATCGGTGCCCCACCCGGCTATGTCGGCTACGAGGAGGGTGGCTATCTGACCGAGGCGATCCGTCGCCGCCCCTATAGCGTGATCCTGCTCGACGAGGTCGAGAAGGCGCATCCGGATGTCTTCAACGTGTTGCTACAGGTGCTCGACGATGGTCGCCTCACCGATGGTCAGGGGCGCACCGTGGATTTTCGCAACGCGGTGATCGTGCTGACCTCCAATCTGGGCTCGGACATCATCCAGCAGAAGGCCGGCGAGGCCAATTATGCGCAGATGAAGGACGCGGTGATGGAGATCGTGCGGGTCGCCTTCCGCCCCGAGTTCATCAACCGGCTCGATGAGATCGTGGTCTTCCATCCGCTGGGCGAGACCCAGATCCGGGCCATCGCCCGCATCCAGGTGCAGTATCTGCAGAAGCGCCTGGCCGAGCGCGAGTTCCGGCTGGTGCTCAGCGATGGCGCGCTGGATCATCTCGGGGCAGCCGGCTTCGATCCGGTCTATGGTGCGCGGCCGCTCAAGCGGGCGATCCGCGCCCAATTGGAGAACCCGCTCGCGCAGGCGATCCTGTCCGGGCGCTTTGCCCCGGGCGACACCATCGAGGTGGACATCGGTGCCGACGGTCTTACCTTTCAGGGCGTGATCGAAGGCGAGCTGGTGGACTAAGGGCTGCCGAACAACCTCCAGCCGTCAGGCCGGCCGCCAGGTCGGCGGTTCTGGCGAGGAACGCTGACCCCATGGCATGCCGTCACTGACGGCGGGCCGACGATGGGCGCTGCATTGCAACGCTGGCTCGCACGAGCCGTCGGGCGCGGTGGGCCTTGATCATTGCTGCGACCAAGTGGGGGGCCGACTGCGTCGTCAGGCCATCTTGGCCTGACATCGTCAGGGCTGGAAGCCCTGACTACGCAGGGCTCACCGGCGGATGGTCGGGATAATGATCAAGGCCGGCGCGGTGTTCAGGGGTGGCGCGGTGGGGGTCGGCCGCGGACCTGGTGCGCGCGGCGTTGACATCGGCGCTGCCGCGGCCATTTCCGGAGCACCTGCTTCACCCTGATGGCCCCTGGGCCGGAGGAATTTGCGATGGATTATTCGTCATTGAAGGGCGCGGAACTGGTCTTCATCGTCATCGTGATTGGCTGGTTCTATTGGAGCCAGCGGCGCAGTCTCGACGCGGCGCGTCAGGCGCGCGAAGACGCCAGCAAGCACGACCAGGACAGCACCAGCGCCGCGACTGGCACCGATGCCGGTACCGGGCAGTCGGGCTGACCGCTGCGGCATCGCTGCCTTCGGCACTGGCGGTCGTGACTGACTGCCCGTGCCGGCCGCGCCTGCCCTGGGCGCTGATCCCCAGCCCCAGCCCCACCCCCACCCCCAGGCCCCACCCCCAGGCCCTAGCCCAGCCTTGGCCCGCGGATGCTCGCCCGATGCTGTCGCCCGGCCGGCGCCCTTCCTTCCGGGCCCGTCCTGCCCGGATCCGATCACCAGCGCTGACCCCGCTCGCGTCCCTGTTAGCGACCCGGTGGCGAGCCCGTCGCGTCTAACGGTCGCGATCAGCCGCTGCAGCCGCTACAATCCGCTGACCCCGGTTGGGGTAATCGGCCGTCAGCGATCCGCGGGCCGACGATGATGCGCCCGCTGTGTAGGCCCGCCGCCGCCGGTCCGATGTCAACGGCGGCGCCGCAGCCCGGTACAGCAGCGGTCGCCACGACCAGACCGAGTCGACCCCTGCCCCGGGGCGAACTCCCCGAGGGAATCCTAGTGACACGCAGGTATTTCGGCACCGACGGCATCCGCGGGCGCGTCGGCGATCCCACCATCAGCCCGGACTTCGTGGTGAAACTGGGCTGGGCTGCGGGCCGGGTGCTCGGCGGCGAGCAGGGCGGCACGGTCCTGATCGGGAAGGACACGCGCATCTCCGGCTATATGTTCGAGTCGGCCCTGGAGGCGGGGCTGGTGGCGGCGGGCCTGGATATCCGCCTGCTCGGGCCGATGCCCACGCCCGGCGTCGCCTATCTCACTCGCACCTTTCGGGCCGCTGCGGGCATCGTCATCACCGCCTCGCATAATCCCTACGACGACAACGGTATCAAGTTCTTCTCGGCCGCTGGCGATAAGCTACCGGACGCGGTGGAACTGGCCATCGAGGCCGAGATCGACCAGCCCCTGGTCACCGTCCCAGCAGCGCGTCTGGGCAAGGCGCGGCGGGTCGAGGATGCCAGCGGACGCTACATCGAATTCTGTAAGGGCTCGATCCCGGCAGCGATGTCGCTGAAGGGGTTGCGCATCGTGCTGGACTGCGCCCATGGCGCCACCTATAACATTGCCCCCTTTGTGTTCGAAGAGCTGGGGGCGACGGTGATCAGCATCGGCACCCAGCCGGACGGCTTCAATATCAATCGCGATGTGGGCTCCACCAAGCCGCAGGTGATTGCCGAGCGGGTCCGGATGGAGGGTGCCGATCTCGGCATCGCCTTCGATGGCGACGGCGACCGCGTGATGATGGTGGATGCCAGCGGGCGGCTGGTGGACGGCGATGCCCTGATCTACGTGATCGCCCGCTCGCGCCTCGACGAACAGGCCCTGCGCGGGCCGGTGGTGGGTACCCTGATGAGCAATCTGGGTCTGGAACTGGCCCTGCGCCGACTGGGGGTGGCATTCGAGCGCACCCAGGTGGGCGATCGTTACATCATCGAGGCCTTGCGCCGCAGCGATGGCGTCCTTGGCGGCGAGCCGTCCGGACACATCATCTGCCGCGATCGCACCACCACCGGCGACGGTATCATTACTGCGCTGCAGGTGCTGGCGGCCCTGCAGCGCGCCGGCCACGGCCTGAGCGAGGCGGTGGCCGCGGTGGAGCAGTACCCGCAGGTGCTGATCAATGTCCGCCTGGCGCGGCGCACCGACGTGACGCAACTGGCCAAGGTGCAGGCCGCGGTGCAGGCGGCCGAGCAGGAACTGGGCGAGCGCGGGCGGGTGCTGCTGCGCGCCTCCGGCACCGAGCCAGTGGTGCGGGTGATGGTGGAAGGGATGGACCCGGAACAGGTGCAGACCCTGGCCGATCGCCTGGCCGATCTGGTGCGCGCCGAGGTTGGCGCCTGAATCGTCGCCGGGGCTGGGTACCAGCCTCGGCGACCCAACCTGATGATCAGCGGGGCAAGCAACCACCGGTATCCCCGTCGGCATCTCGCGGTTGACCTGGGGAGTGCAGGGCGGCAGTTCAGGGCACAGCAGTCGCGGCACCCGGTGACCGCGGCGCGGCAATCATCGGCGAGGCAGTCACGAGGCAGTCACAGGGCAGAGCGATCCGATGACCAGTACCTCAATTCACGGCATGTGGTCCTCGCGCCTGGCCTTCATCCTTGCCGCCACCGGCTCGGCAGTGGGTCTCGGCAACATCTGGCGCTTTCCCTATGTGGCCGGGCAGAACGGCGGCGGTGCCTTCGTGCTCGTTTATGTCCTGTGCGTGGCACTGATCGGGGTGCCGATCATGATCGCCGAGATCATGCTCGGGCGCCGCGGTCGTCAGAGCCCCATCAACACCATGCGCGCCCTGGCCAGTGCCCAGGGGGCCAGCAGCGCCTGGCAACTGCTGGGTTGGATGGGCATCCTGGCCGGATTCCTGATCCTGTCGTTCTATAGTGTCGTTGCTGGCTGGACCCTGGCCTACATCTTCCGTGCCGCTGGGGGGGGCTTCACCGGGCTCGACGCGGAGCAGTCCAACGCCATCTTCCTCGCCCTGGTGGCTGATCCCGAGCGCCTGCTCGCCTGGCACACCATCTTTATGGGCATGGTGATGATGGTGGTGGCGCGCGGGGTGGCCAGCGGTCTGGAGCAGGCGGTACGCTTCCTGATGCCGGCCCTGTTTCTGCTGCTGCTGGTGATGGTGGTCTATGCCGCCCAGGCCGGCGACTTCCAGGCCGGGCTGAGTTATCTGTTCAAGCCCGACTTCGGCCAATTGCTGGAGGGCGGTGGCGATGCGATCCTGAGCGCCATGGGGCAAGCCTTCTTCAGCCTCAGCCTGGGCATGGGCGCGATCATGATCTACGGGTCTTATCTCAGCAGCCAGGCCTCCATCAGCCAGAACGTCGCCATCATCGCGGTGATGGATACCCTGGTCGCGCTGCTGGCCGGCCTGGCCATCTTCCCGATCGTCTTTGCCTACGGCCTGGAGCCCGGCGAGGGACCCGGACTGATCTTTCACACCCTGCCGGTCGCCTTCGGGCAGATGCCGGGCGGGCAATTCTTCGGTCTGCTGTTCTTCGTCCTGCTGATGTTCGCCGCCTGGACCTCAGCCATCTCGTTGCTGGAGCCGATCGTTGCCTGGCTGGTGGAGCATCGCAGCATCAGCCGGGTCCGCGCCGCGGTCTGGGCCGGGGTCACGGTCTGGCTGCTCGGCATCGCCTGCCTGCTGTCGCTGAATGTCTGGTCGGGGCTAACCCTGTTCGATAAGGGTATCCTGGACCTGTTCGACTATGTCACTGCCAACGTGCTGCTGCCCTTGGGCGGTCTGCTGATCGCCATCTTCGCTGGCTGGGTGCTGAAGACGACCGTCTCCCGCGACGAGCTGGGGGCGACCAACGGCCAGTTGCTCTACCAGTTGTGGCGGCTGCTGGTCAGGTTTATCGCGCCGGCCGCCGTGGTGCTGGTGTTTCTGAACGCAATCGGATTGATTTGACGTGCCGGTAGTCAAAAAGAGTGCCCTGGTCCGCCATTCGGCTCAGCAGATGTTCGATCTGGTCGCCGATGTGGAGGGCTATCCCAGGTTTCTGCCCTGGTGCGAGTCCACCGCGCTGCTCTCGCGCACTGATGAGCAGATCTGCGGACGCATCAGCGTCGCCAGACTGGGTATCCGCCAGGTGTTTTCCACCTGTAACCGCATTGACCCACCCCATCATATGCAGATCGACCTGATGGACGGGCCGTTCCGCAAGCTCACCGGCGGCTGGACCTTCACCGCCCTGCGCGCCGATGCCTGCAAGGTCGAACTGGAACTGGATTTCGAGTTCTCCGGGCGCCTGATCGACAAGGCCTTCGGTGGGGTGTTCGGGCAGATCGCCAATTCGCTGGTCGATGCCTTCTGCAAACGAGCCGACGAGGTCTATGGTGACTGACGCGACCATCGCCATCGAGGTGGCCTATGCCCGCCAGCATGCCCAGGCCCTGCTGCCGCTGAAGTTGCCCGCGGGGACTACGGCGCGCGAAGCGATCGAGCGCTCCGGTATTCTCGGGCGCTTCCCGGAGATCGACCTGGCCGTGAACAAGATCGGTATCTTCGGCAAACTCGCCAAGCTGGAGCAGGTGCTGCAGAACGGCGACCGGGTGGAGATCTATCCGCCGCTGATCGCCGACCCGAAAGAGGCGGTACGCAAGGATCGGGCCGGTGCCAAGAATCCGGCCGGCAAGGCCGCCGACGACGCCGAAGCGGCGGAAGACCGTGCTGGCGAGACGGCCTAGTTGCCGCGGGAGATCACATTCAGGGCGCGATTGATGATGCCGCGGTTATCTTCCCAGTCCGGCACCTCGACCACCAGCTCGCGCCCTTCCTGCGCCGCCTCGGCGCGCGCCCGGTTGGGCTGGGCATAACCATCGATGCGCACCAGGGCATCGTCCTCGAACCAAAGGGTCAGGGGTTTGACCTGCATCGGCTCCCGGCCTCGGCGGATGGTGTAGGTGTAGTCCCAGCGGTCGGTGTGGAACATGTCGGTGAGCATGGGGGTGCCCAGCACGAACAGCACCTGGTTACGGGTCATGCCGAGTTCCACCTGGTCCAGCATCGACTCGTCGATGACATTGCCCTGCTGCACCGGCATCCGGTGGACAAAGGGCAGATTGCCCAGCAACTCGCCCGGCACCCGATCGTCGCGACGCGGGTTGCGACCGCAGCCGGGGAGGGCCAGGGAGACGGAGACGACGGCCAGTAAGATGACGAGGGCGCGCATCGATCGATCAGGCAAGTTGGTGTTGGCAGCGGGCGTTATCGACGCAACATTCTAACGCACCCGACGTAGCGGGGCATGACCAGGGATGCCGCCGCGCGTGCATTCCGGAGGCAGAGCATCTTGGAGAACCAGCAGATCAAGCAGGCCGGACTCAAGGTGACCCTGCCTCGGGTCAAGATCCTGCATGTCCTGGAGAACAGTGACCAGCGGCATCTGAGTGCCGAGAACGTCTACAAGGAGCTGCTCGCCGCGGGCGAGGAGATCGGTCTGGCGACCGTCTATCGGGTGCTGACCCAGTTCGAGGGCGCTGGGCTGGTGATCCGCCACCACTTCGAGGGCGGCCAGTCGGTCTTCGAACTCAACCGCGGCGGTCATCACGACCATCTGGTCTGCGTCAAATGCGGCGTCGTGGTGGAATTCTGTGATGAGATCATCGAGGAGCGTCAGCGGTTGATCGCCGCCGAGCATGGCTTCCTCATCGAGGATCATTCGCTGGTCCTCTACGGCGTCTGCATCCGCTGCCGCAACGTCGGGCAGCATTAGCGCCGCAGTTGCACCCGTCGCCGGTGAGCGGTGCCGGCCGCGACCGCTCCCACCTGATCTGCGCCAAACTAGACGCCGAGGCGATCTCGTCGCCAACCCCCAGCCGCCGATCGGCTTGGCCAGATCGCCGGGACTGACCCCCAGCCCGATGTCCGCTATCCCCCACATCCGCGTCGATCTCGCGAGTCAGACCCTGGAGCTGGCGGCCGGTTCATGCCGGCTGCAGACCTACCCGGTCTCCACCGCTGCCAATGGGGCCGGCGAACGCCTCGGCAGCGGTTGCACGCCGTGCGGTCGCCATCGCATCCGGCTCTGCATCGGCCGCGACTGTCCGCCCGGTGCCGTGTTCCGGGGGCGACGCTTCACCGGCGAGATCTACCGCCCGGCACTGGCCCGCGCCCATCCGGAGCGCGACTGGATCCTCACCCGTATCCTCTGGCTGACCGGCCTGGAGTCGGGCCGCAATCGCGGCGGCGCGGTCGATACCCTGCGACGCTTCATTTATGTCCATGGCTGCCCCGACAGCGAGCCGATGGGCATCCCGCGTTCCCATGGCTGCATCCGCATGCGCAATCAGGACATCATCGACCTGACCGCGCGCGTGTCCAACGGCACTCTCGTTGAGATCGAGGGTTGAGATCGAGCTGGGGCCGTCCTCCGAGTCGGCATGCCGTGCCGGTTGGGGGCGGCGTCGCCGGCTGCGATGGCCGTCCTCGACCCTGGCCCGCTTGGGTCGAGACCGTCCTTCAGGGTGACGGGGGCGCGAGCACGGTCAACTGCACCGGGGCCGAGACCAGCACCCCGTCGAACAGCGGGGCATCGTCTTCGCCGCGCGCCTGCAGGGTCAGGGCCAGCTCTATCCGATAGGTGCCCGGCGCCCAATCGATGACCGGCTGGAAGCGCAACTGCACCCGTCCACCTGACCCAAGCTGCAGCGTCGGGCCGGCCGGTGGCGGTTCGCTGCTGGTCAGATTGTCGGCGCCGAGCTGCAGGAAATGCTGATCGGCGAAGGTCAGTTCCGCCACTGGTCGATCGGCGCGCAGGGCCGTGAGTTCGGCGACGACCTGCCCCTGGCCGGTTCCCCATCGGTCCGGTGCACTCAGCCGGATGGCGCGGCCGCCGCGCTGGATCAGGTGCAGCTCCAGCAGCGCCCGCTCACCGGCCTGCACCTCGCTGCGCGGCAGCACCAGGTTCATCGCCAGGGCTGCCTCCGGCTGCGTCAGCAACTGTTCGATCATCCGCTCTAGGACCTGTTCGGCCTCCGCGAAGGCCAGTGGCGTGGCCAGTTGCTCTCCCACCAGCTTATTGAGCCCTGGCGATGGGTCGGGGGCGCTGACCTGGATGCGCCGATAGGACTCATCCGGGACCAGGCTCGGCTGGCTGGGCGCGGCGGCGAAGGCGGCACCGCCCAGGATCGCGGCCAGGCGTTGGTGCAGCGGCGCGGGGACCGAGCCCACGAAGCGCCCGATCGGGCGCGTGGGCTGCCCGCGGTTGCTACCCAGGCGCAGCCGCGCCTGGCCGTCGGGGGCGATCACCAGCCGGTGGTCATGGCGATCGTCGGCCAGGGTGGAGGTATAGGAAACCGTCGCTTGCATCGATGCATCCAGGTTGTCGGCGCCGGGGCCAGAGCCAGGGCCAGCGCCGGGGCCAGAGCCAGAGCTGGCCGCGCACGCGCTCAGCGCCAGCAGCAGTAGGAACGCTGCGCGCAGCAGCCCGGTGCGCCACGCGCGGCGTGTAAACGGCCGGCGCCAGCACCGGAACCAGAATCGGACCCCGAACCGGCTCAGCGTGCCGCCCATGACTCGCCGGAACCACTCGTGAACCAGTCGCGGAAGTCCCAGCCGTATTCCGGCGGGACGGTCAGCCCGACGTTCATCACATTGGCCGGCTCGTTGTTCTGCCAGCGTGGCGCGCTGCCCACCGCGCCCGTGCTGTACTCGTCATACCAGCCCAGCAGATGGCCGGTCTCGTGCGCCCAACTGTTCGCGCGGGTCTTCACCCGGGTCCAATTGCTGGCGTTGGCCCGTCCTGCCCCCTGGAACAGATTCACCTCGTGATGCGCGCTAGCTTCGACGAACTGGACCACGATCAGGATCGGCTTGGGACAGGAGCATGCCGCGCCGAAGCGGCAATCTGTGCGGAATAGACGGATCTTGCGCGACAGCTTGCCTTCGATGTCGGCCTTCATGCTGGCCTTGTCTGCGTCGCTGACCGGATCGCCCACCGCCGGTAGCGGATCACCGGCATTTGCCGGCTTCTCGCCTTGCCGGTTCAGCAGCTTGATCTTGACCGTGACGATGATCTCATCGTTGCGATAGGCAATGTCGAACTTGCCGGTCCAGCCATAGTCACCGCTGCTGCAAACGATGGTCTTGGTCTCGGGTCCAAGGTCTGGATATTCGTGGAAGCCAAACTGATTGCTGCCCTCGGCCTGCTCGCCATCGGCGCTGATCTGCAGTTGAAAGCGGTCGCCGCGCTGCCAGTCGCCCGGGCGCCGTGGATTCCAGTCCAGCCCGCGCACCTGCTGTCCAGTCATCGGCGCATTGACGCTGGTCAGCGCGCTGCCGTCGCGCACCCGAGTGATGGCGAAGTCGGTCGTGGCCCCCTCAGCGATCTGCACCCCATCCGCCTCGACATGGCCGGGATCGCCGCACTTGATGCTGGTCTCGGTGAAGCGGCCGGCGATCGATTTGCGAT
>REDK01000046.1 GCA_007693535.1 Chromatiaceae bacterium | reverse complement strand
GACCAGACCTTCAGCGGTGTCTAGAAGTACATAATAAAGCTATGATGCGATTGCCCTGGGGGGGACGCCGACATCCTGTCGGCCAGTGCGCAGATAAGCTGAACCATTCAGCGTTTTACCGCCGGGTTGCAGCCCCGCCATTTTCGATTGCCGATCAGGGATTGCAACTGCAGCAACCCGGCGACCGCGGCGGCGGGCTCTGGGCCGAGTGTCGATACGACATCGCCGATCAATCAGCGCCTCGCTAGACCACCGCCACCGGGATCTGACCGATGCGGCTGCGCCATTCGCGCGGGCCGGTCTCGTGCACCGATTCGCCGCGGCTGTCCACTGCCACCGTCACCGGCATGTCCTCGACCTCGAACTCGCGGATCGCCTCCATCCCGAGGTCCCCGAAGGCGATCAGTCGCGCGCCCTTGATCGCCTTGGCGACCAGATAGGCAGCACCGCCGATGGCCATCAGATAGACCGCCTGATGGCGGCGGATCGCCTCGATGGCCACCGGTCCCCGCTCCGCCTTGCCGATCATGCCGATCAGCCCGGTGGCAGCGAGCATCGGCTCGGTGAACTTGTCCATGCGGGTTGCGGTAGTCGGGCCGGCCGGGCCGACCACCTCGTCGCGGACCGGGTCCACCGGACCGACGTAGTAGATGAAGCGGTTGGTGAAGTCCACCCCCGGCGGCAGCCGCTCACCGCGTTCGAGCAGGTCCACCAGGCGCTGATGGGCGGCATCGCGCCCGGTCAGCAGCCGGCCGCTGAGCAGCAGGCGCTCGCCGGGCTGCCAGGCGGCGATATCGGCGCGGGTCAGGGTGTCGAGGTCGACCCGCCGGGCACCGGCGGCCGGGTCCCAGGCGAGTTCGGGCCAATCGCCGAGCTGCGGTGGCTGCAGGCGCGCCGGGCCGCTGCCGTCGAGGGTGAAATGCAGGTGCCGGGTGGCGGCGCAGTTGGGGATGATGGCGACCGGCAGCGAGGCGGCATGGGTGGGAAAGGTGTGGATCTTGACATCCAGCACCGTAGTCAGTCCGCCCAGGCCTTGGGCACCGATGCCCAGGGCATTGACCTTTTCGTAGAGTTCTAGGCGCAGTGCCTCGACCGGATTGGCCGGGCCGCGCGCCTTGAGTTCATGGATGTCGATATCCTCCAGCAGGGCGGCCTTGGCCATCAGCATCGCCTTCTCGGCTGAGCCGCCGATGCCGATGCCGAGCATCCCGGGCGGGCACCAGCCGGCGCCCAGGGTGGGCACCGTGCGCAGCACCCAATCCACCACGCTGTCGCTGGGGTTCAAGATGGCAAAGCGGGACTTGTTCTCGGAGCCGCCGCCTTTGGCCGCCAGTTCCACCTCCACCCGGTCCCCGGGCACCAACTCCACATGCACCACCGCGGGGGTGTTGTCGCCGGTATTGCGGCGCGCCCCGATCGGCGGGTCCACCATCGAGGCGCGCAGGATGTTGTCCGGATGGGTATAGGCGCGGCGCACGCCGGCGTCGATCATCTCTTGCAGGCCCATGCGCGCCTCCCAGCGCACCCCCATGCCCACCTTGAGATAGACCACCACCAGCCCGGTGTCCTGGCAGATGGGGCGGTGGCCCTCGGCGCAGAGGCGTGAATTGATCAGGATCTGGGCCATCGCATCGCGCGCGGCGGGGGACTCCTCGCGCTCGTAGGCGGCACTCAGGGCGCGGATATAGTCCGGCGGGTGGTAATAGGAGATGTATTGCAGGGCATCGGCGATGCTATCGATCAGGTCGTGTTCGCGGATCGTCGTCATCGGCTGGTCTCGGCGGGCTGAATGGGACGGGGCGGGCGTCCGGGTGCGTCCAGGTGCGGGCTGGTCGTGGCGCCCGGGATCACCGCGACAGTATAGTCGGGCCGCTGGCCCGATGATTCCGTCCCGAGATCCGACCGGGGCCAGACCGGGGCCAAGCCGGGGCCAAGCCGGGGCCAAGCCGGGGCCAAGCCGGGGTCGCGGCGCCCACTCGCGCCCGCTGGCCCCGGCCGGCGGTAGAATCCGGCGCTCGATCCATCGCGCTGGCCGGCGCCCACCGGGCGTGGAGGCGACCGGCGCCGGCTTGCTGAGAGGTATCCGTTTCGATGTCCGCTTCCATCCATGTCGTCTGTCCGCATTGCGATGCGGTCAATCGCGTCCCAGCGTCGCGGCTCGGCGATGGCGCCACCTGCGGCAAGTGCCATCGCCCGCTGTTCGAAGGGCATCCGGTGGCCCTCGACGAGGCCCGTTTCGAGCGCCACGTGGGCCGCGGCGAGCTGCCGGTCCTGGTGGACTTCTGGGCGCCCTGGTGCGGCCCGTGCCGACAGATGGCGCCCGCCTTCGAGGCCGCCGCGGCGCGGCTGGAACCGCGGGTGCGGCTGGCCAAGGTCAATACCGAGGAGGCCCAGGGCCTGGCCGCCCGCTTCGGCATTCGCAGTATCCCGACCCTGGCCCTGTTCCGCGGCGGCGCCGAGGTCGCCCGCACCATGGGCGCCATGGACACCGCCGGGCTGGTGAACTGGGTGGGGCGCTACCTCTAGCTACGGTGGCCCGCTCCATTTGCCCGCAGCCCGCGTGGCGTCGATGATCCGTACCGCGTTCCAACCGGCCCCGGAGGCCATGATGCAACCACTGACCGATCTCGATCCCGGCCTGTACCGCAGTGGACTCAGACCATGATGGAGACACCGCGGCCGACGCCCCCGCTGTTGCCACGCCCGCGCATGGCACTGCGCCTGGGCTTTGCCGGGCGCCGCGACCTCAGTGCCGACGACGAGGCCCGGCTTGGCCGGGCACTGGATCGGGTGCTTGGCAGTCTCGGCCGGCGCCTGGCGGCGCTGGTGCCGGTGGCGGCCGAGAGCGATGCCAGTATCGCCCCCGGCATCCTGCACTGCTACGACCCCGACCAGCCACCGCTGCTGCGACTGGTGACCGGACTCTGCGAGGGCGCGGACACGGCTGCGGTGCTGGCTCTTGAGCGGTTGCAGATCGGCCCGGCGATCGCCGCCGCAGCCTGGCCTCGGCCCGGCGGCCTGGAGACGGAGCTGGCGGCGGTGCTGCCGTGGGACCTCGAGGGCTATCGCGCCAGCCGCTATGGCTGGTTCCAGGCCGAGTTCGACCGCCAGGCGGCGGCCTGTCGCTACCTGATCGAACTCGACGGCAGCGATGACCGGTCCGAGCCGGATACCGTGCTCGCTGCCGCGCGCAGGGCCAAGGGCTACCGCGCGCAGTCGGCGCTCCTGCTGCGCCAGGCCGACCTGTTGCTGGCAGCGGCGGACCCGCGGCTGCCGGGCAAGGCAGGCGGGACGCTGGAGACCCTGCGCGCGGCCCTGGCCATGGGGCTGCCGGTGATCTTCATCGACATCGGCGATGCCGCGATCCGGCTGATGTCGCCGGACGCCGATCTTGACTCGGTGCTGGCGCTGCCGCCACCGCCGGATGCCGACCTGGATCGGGACCTGGACCGGCTGGTGGAGCGGATCATTGCCGCCCCGCACCTGGCGGCGACCGGGCCCGATACGGCACCTGGGGCCGCAGGGCTGGCGCTGCTGCAGACCTTTTTCAGCGCCGCCGAGCCGCCAGCACCGGACCGGCAGGGGCGCGGCGACCGCTGGCGGCTGGGCGCCTGGGCCGCGGTGCAGCGTCGGCTGGAGCGCGCGGAGCAGGTAGCAGTGCGGGGTGCGTCCGCGGCCAGTGATGATCCCGTTGCCGCGGCCTTCGACGAGAGCACCTCCCCTTATCATGGCTGGCACGAGCGCGCCCGCCTGCTGGCGCGCCACTACCGCGGGCTCGACCGCGGCGGCCTGGTGCTCGGCTACGGGCTCGCGGTGCTGGCGGTCCTGCTGGCGACCCTGGGCCTGGTGCTGTTCGGCGCGGCCGGCGCCGCGCTGACGGCCCTGCCGCGGGCACCGGGGCAGCTCCTGCTGCTGCTCGCCTGCGGCCAGTTCGCTGCCGCCTGGTTCATCGTCGACCACCGTCAGCGCGCCGACCGTGGGCACTGGCGCGCGCTGGCGGCCGGCTACCAGGATCTCGCCGAGCGACTACGGGCGCTGTATTACCTGCCCCTGGCCGGCAGCTTCCAGCCGCCGGCGGCGCTACCCGCGGCCTCCCATGCCGGGTGCCGGGGGGCGGTGGACTGGTTGTCCGGCGCCCTCGCGCGCGCGGTCAGCCCGACCGTCTTTGCCCGTCCTGAGATGCGCCGCGGCTGGGATGGCGCCCCGCTGCAGGTGCACCTGGTACGCTCGCACCCGCGCCTGACCCTGGCCGTGGTCCGCGATCATTGGGTGCGCGGAGAGCTGATCGAGGCGGTCCGGCAGACGCGGCTGCTGCGCCGGCTGGAGGGATTCGCCGCCCGCGGCGCGCGCCGGTTCGGCAGAGTCCTGGTGGCGATCGTGGCGCTGGAGCTGTTAATCATCGCCTGGACCCTTGCCGGGACCATGCCGGCGGCCGTGGCGCCGCGGGTACAGTTGGCCGCACCCTGGCTGCTGGTGCTGGCGGCGGTGCTGCCGGCGGCCGTGGCCGCGCTGCACGGTCTGCGTGGCGAGAGCCAGGGTCGGGCGCTGGCCGAGCACGCCGAGCAGCGCCAGCGCGCGCTGGCTGGCGAGGCGGTGGATCCTGCCACCGGGTCGTCCGAACCTACCGGCGGTCACTGGCAGGCGCTGTCCGCGCTGCTGGCGCGCAGCGATACCGGTGATACCGACCTCGGCGCCTGGTCTCTGGATGCCCTGCTGGCCAGCGAGCGCGTGGCGCGGGACTGCCAGCGCGGCAGCACTGGGTAGCCGGCAACTCAGTTCGCGGTTGCCGGGTTCGGCGCCTGGGACTGCACTTGCGCCAGCCAGGCGCGCTGTGCCTCGCGACGGCGCCGTTGCAACAGGGCGGCGCGGATGCGCGGACGGGCCTGCTCGAAGGGCAGCGCCCGGCCCGGCTGGATGCGCTCGCACAGCAGCAGGTGCAGCCCGAGCGGGGATTCGACGATCGCACTGAGCGCGCCGGCATCGAGCGCGAACAGCGCCGCCTCCACCGCCGGGAACAGTTGGCCGCGGGGGACCGCGCCCAGGTTGCCGCCGTCCAGGGCGGTCGGGCATTCGGAATGGCGGCGCGCCAGGCGGGCGAAGCGTGCGGTCAGGGTCGGGGCCGGCGCCCTGATGGGGATGACGGTGGGGATTTCGGCGGAGGTCTCATCAGGGTCCCCAGCAGCCGTCTCGGCGAGGGGCTCGGCGGCCATCCCATCCGCGCCCGCGCCTGGCGCCAGCTGCCCGGCGATCGCCTGTAGCCGGGTCAGCGCTGCTGCGCGGCGGTTCTCGGGATAATCGTCGTTGATGGTGATCAGAATATGCCGGGCGGTGCGCCGCTCCGGGGCCTGAAAGCGGTCGTGATGCAGCTCGTAGAACAGCCGCTCGTCGGTCTCGCTGAGCGGCGCATGCCGACTGCCGATGCGCTGCATGACCGCGTCGAAGGTCAGCTCCCGGTGCAGCGCGTGGCGCAGCGCGGCACTGTCGAGCCGGTTGCGGGCCAGATCCGCCTGAAATTCGGCCTCGCTTGCATAGCGCTCCTTGATCGCGAGGAAGGCGCGGTGCCGGTCGGTTTCGGGGATCACCACCGCGGCCGCCTCGACGGTGCCGAGCACCAGATCCTCCAGGGCGAGGGTGCGGGCCGCCAGCCCGGCGGCCTCTTGCCGCTGCGTCTGCGTGAGGGCGGCCACGCCGCACTGGAAGCGCTCGCTGGCGGCGCGCAGCAGATGGTAGTGATAGTCACCGCGCGTGCGCTCGGCACGCGCAGCGGGGGCATGCACACTCATAAGCAAGGGTCCTGCAGGGGGTCGCTGTGCGCGGGTCGGCGCGGCCGGGTCCCTAACGTGCGGCAGCGGTCGGGGCCGGTGCCGCGTCCGGCGCGGTCAGGGCGGACTCGGGTACCACCAGCGGATTGGCGTCCGGAAACAGCACGTGATAGGCGACCTGTCCCGCTGCCAGCCCGTCGGCCTCGCCGCGCAGCACCTTCAGCACCTCGCCGACGCTTCCCTGGGGTACCAGGACCTGGCCTTGCCGGCCCAGGGCCAGCCGTGCGACCACCCGCTCGCGGAACTCGAAACGGTTCGGCAGCCAGGGGTCGGCGGCCAGTTGGAGTTCCTCCTCGCGACAGCCGACGATGCGATCCTCAGCCAGGAAATGCACCGAATAGATGACCTGGTCTTGCAGGAAGGTCCCGACATCGCGCACGAAGCCGGTGCTGCCCCGGCGCACCAGGAGGGCGCCGGTGACCACACCGGGGAAGGTGCCGTCGTTGCGCAGGTTGCGCAGCACACGCACCTCGGCGCCATAGTCAAAGCGCGGACGCATCGTGGCCGGCCGTCGTGGTGTGGGTCCCGGTCCCGGTCCGGACGGGGGGCAACTGGGCCAGCAGGGTGTCCAGCCCGATGTTGACCGGGCGCGGTTCCAGCCGCTGGAAGACCCGGAAGACCTTCTCGGTGCGGGCATCGGAATGGACAAAGTCCCGGTAGGCACCCTGCAGCAGATCGGCATAGAGGCGAAAACGGGCGCCGACGCTGTCCGGTTCCTCCTCGATCTCGGCCAGGTAATCGTGAAAGCGCTGCAGGATGTGCAGCCGGTTGACATGCACCACCGCAGGGTCGAAGGCGATGCCGAAATAGCCGAGGAAGTCCTCGGCACTCTCCAGTTCGGCCAGGTCGGTCTCGAAATCATCCAACGACAGGGGTTGGGCCAGCGTTGCTTCGCTCATGTGGGGGCTCCGGTTGGTTGCTGATGGTTGGGGCCCGGTGTCGGGGCGGTGGATGCAGATGGGCGGGCCGGCGTTGGGACCCCGCCGGTCCGCTGGTCTGGCGCCGGTGGGGGTCAGGGTTCAGATTCAGGTTCGGGGTCGCGTTCAGGGCCGGATAAAGCGCACCTTCCCGCCCAGTCCGGCGGCCTGCTCACGGGCGCTGGCGGTGCGCGCCCAGGCGAGCAGGTCGCGCAGGCCCAGACGGTCGTGATCGTCGCAGGCAGCGGCCTGCTCCAGCCGTTCCAGGGCTGCCGCCGGGCGGCCCAGGCGCAGCAGCAGAAAGCCGGCGCCCTTCTGGGCCAGCAGCAGAAACCGGGTCAGGGTCATCGAACGCACCGCCGCCGCGCCGAGTTCGGCCGGCCCGAGCGCGCGCCAGTCCGTGCCCAGCCCGAGTTCCTCAGCCGCTGCGACGATGGCCCGATCCGCCACCAGCAGGGCGTCCTCGTAGCGCTGGCGGTAGTAGTAGAATCGATATAGGGCGACTAGCACGCTGAGATGATCCGGCGCCTGCAGATAGGCCCGCAACAGGGCCAGTTCCGCGGTATCGGTATCGGCATCGCTACCGTAGGCCGCTGCGGCATCGCCGATCAGGGTTGCTGCCGCTGGCGGCAGCGGGCGGTCGAAGTACATCGCCTCGCCGGCAAAGTCGTGCAGGTCCATCGGGTCGCTCCGATCAGGTTGTCGCCGGGCCGGTCGTTGCCACGCTCATTGCAGCAATTCCACCCGCGGGGTGGTCGCCGCTGGCAGGGCGCCGCTCTCCTCCAGGAACCGGCGCAGATCGGCCGTCTGGGGGCTGCGCTTGGTCTCGGTGACGAAGCGGCGCAGCAGCGGCAGCACCAGGCTGGCCTGGGCGCCGTCGAGGTCGGTGTCCAGCCATTGCCGGTAGGCCAGGCGCAGGGCGGTGCTGCCGGAATGTTTGCCCAGTACCAGCCGGTGCATGCGCCCGACCTCGGCCGGATCGATACCCTGGTAGTTGAGCGGGTCCTTGAGCAGGCCATCGACGTGGATGCCGGCCTCGTGGGTGAAGGCGCCATCCCCGACCAGGCTCTTGTGCCAGGCCACCGGGCGCCCGGAGGCCTGAGCCACCAGGCGTGACAGGGCGTCGAAAGAGGATAGATCGACCCCGGTCTGTACCCCGTGCACATGCTTCAGTCCCATCACCACCTCCTCCAACGCAGCATTGCCCGCGCGCTCGCCGAGGCCGTGTACGGTGGTGTTCACGTGGCTGGCCCCGGCGCGGACCGCGGCCAGGGTGTTGGCGGTGGCCAGGCCCAGGTCGTCGTGGGCGTGCATCTCCAGCTCGCAGTCGCAGGTGGCGGCCAGGTCGCGGATGCGCTCGAAGGTGCCGAAGGGATCGAGCAATCCAAGGGTGTCGGCAAAGCGTACCCGGCGCGCACCCGCGGCCTGGGCCGTCTCGGCCAGGCGCCAGAGGAACTCGGGGGCGGCGCGGGAGGCGTCCTCGGCGCCGACGCAGACCTGCAGCCCCAGGTCCAGCGCGGCGCGCACCTGACGGTCGATCTGCGCCAGCACCCAGGCGCGGTCACGGCCCAGCTTGCGGGCGATCTGCTGGTCGGAGGCGGGGATGGACAGGTCCACCAGATGCACCCCGAGATCCCGGCAGGCGGCGATGTCGTCCGCGCGCATGCGGGTCCAGACCATCAGCTGCGCCCGCAGCCCCAGCCCGGCGACGGCGCGGATGGAGTCACGCTCCTCCGCGCCCATGGCCGGGATGCCGACCTCCAGCTCCGGCACGCCGAGGGCGTCCAAACCACGGGCGATGGCCAGCTTTTCCGCGAGCGAAAAGGCGACCCCGGCGGACTGCTCGCCATCACGCAGCGTGGTGTCGTTGATGCGGACCGGGGGTCCGGCATGGGACGCGGGGATCTTCATCAGCAGGCTTCCGTACACATCGACCGCAGACAGTGATGAATGCCATATAAGCAAAGCCCGGGCCAGCCTTCGAAATGACTGATCGGACAGGGGCCTGTCGCCAACGGTCGGGTCCGGCTGGGGGCTTTGTCACAGACGCCGGGGGCGCTGCCTGTCGCATCTGCGACAGGGGCGGGCGGTTGTGTTCGGACACGCCCGGACCAAGGTGGAAGGCGTGCGAGTTGCGCCAAGTCACTCAATGATGGAGGTCATCATGTCGCGAGCGTCGAACCGGTCTTTGACCATGATCTGGACCCTGGGGCTGGCTTTGGTCCTGACCCTGAACGCCACCGGGGTGGCCCTGGCGGGGCCGGCCGAGGGGGAAGAGGAGGGCCATTTCACCGGGCTGCCGGCGGCGACCCTGAGCGAGGCCCTGGCGAACTTCGCCGAATATAATCAGCGGCTGCGCGCCTACATCGATCGCGGCGAGATCGCCCCGCAGGAATATGTCGAGGTCCATGAACTGACCTACACGTTGGAGAACGCCCTGGCCAAGATCAACGAGGAACTGACCGCCCTGGCCGACACCCTGGAGGAGGTGCACGTCGCCTCCGAGAAGGCCGATGCCGAGGCCCTGCTGGCGAGCGGCAGGGCCTACCTGGCGGTGGCCGAGGAGATCGTAAAGGCGCCCTGATCGGAGCGCGGTGGCCGAAAACCCATGGTCGCGCCCCCCGGTGAACGATGCCGGGGTCTATCGGCCAACGCGATCTGCCAGCCGGATTCGCCAACCCGATTCGCCAACTCGGCCCTGACCGCATGTCTCGGCTACAGTGGGGATGCCAATGTCCGTTATACTGCCGCAGGCCAGGGTCGTTGCCTCAGTATGGGGCAGGCCGGCCGTTTGGCCTGCTGTGATGCCGAGTCAGTCGGCATGGATGCCCACCTGAATCTGATGATTTCTAATGGCGAGATGCAGCTCGGGGCAACCCCAACAGGTTGCAGCCGCCGTGCTCGCTGAGTGCTCCCGGTTGCCTATCGACCAGGCACGGGTGCCGTCGCGCGCGGGGCGACCGCTGCTAGACACCGGAGATTCGTGACCGCCATGAACAGTAACGCGCCGGGCGGTCATTCCGCGGCCGGCCACCGGGGCTGCGCGAGGCCGCCGGTCGCAAGGGCTATGTCGACGGCAGTGCGCTTCACCCCTGCCTTCCTGGTCGGGCTGCTCCTGCTGGGGCTGTTGTTGGCCGGTGCCGCGCCGGTGACCGTGGCCGCCGGCGCGCCAACCGCGAGCGGCATCGAGCATCGGCTTCTGACCGACATCGAGGACGGGATCGCTCGCGTCGAACCCTGGCTACAGCGCTACGGCTATCGCGCCCTGTTCCTCACGGTTGGGGTCGAGGGGATTGGTCTACCGGCACCGGGCCAGACCATTCTGGAGGCCGCCGCGGCCGCGGCCACCGCCGGCGATCCGCACCTGCGTATCGGCCTGGTGCTGGCGACCGCCTTCATTGCCGGCGTCCTGGGCAACACCCTTGGGTACCTTCTTGGTCGCCGCGGCGGGCGTCCATTGCTGGCGCGGCTGCGACTCCCGGCGACAGCGCTGGCTAGGGTCGAGGGGCTGTTTCAGCGCTATGGCGATCTGCTCATCCTGTTTGCCCGGTTCTTCGACGGTCCGCGCCAACTCAACGGCATCATCGCCGGCGTCCTGGGGATGCACTGGGTGCGCTTTACCCTGCTGAATCTGCTGGGGGCGGCCCTGTGGGCCTGCTTTTGGGGCCTGGGTGTCTACTATCTGGACCTGCACCTGGATGCTGTCGTCGCGGTCCTGCGCCGGGCTAATCCCTGGGTCTGGTCGCTGACCCTGGTCGCCCTATTCGGCCTGCTGTTCATCTTGCTCCGCGCGCGCCAGCGCCGCTGAGCATCCGGCCGCTGGAAGGCGCGCGGCCGCGATCTGGCCCGTCCCGATTGCCGGGCCGCTCCGCGGTCCCGGTTCGCTGTCCGGGTTCGGCGCCCCGCCCCCCTGACGCGCCGTCGTCGCACCCTGTCGGCCCTGTGCCGGTTGTCGCTTGAATCGACGTGACCGGCGGTCATAATGTGACACCAGGTCAAATGATTTGCGGAGGGCGTGCATTGGCACGGCAGGATCGGCGAGTGCGCGAATTCGAACGGCGGGAGACCGAGATCCTGGATGCCGCCCTGGCCCTCTGTGCCACTCCGGATTTCGCGTCGGTCACCATGGGGCAGATCGCCGAGCGTGCGGAGGTCGGCAAGGGCACCCTGTACATGCACTTTGCGAGCAAGGACGAACTGCTGTTTCGGCTGATGCTGCGCTTCTACCGCGGCCTGCTCGCGGAACTGCGGACACCCCAGGCGGCCGGGTCGCCGCTGGCGCGGTTGCGTGCGGTCATCGCGCAGGCCCTGCACTATCACGAAGTGCATCGGGAGTATCGCTACGTGGTCCAGTATTGCGACCGCATCGAGTTTCGCGAGCGCGCCGATCCGGCCTGGCGGGCCGACTTTCAGTCGCTGGACCGCGCCTTCGGCGACTGGGGCGCGCCGCTGATCGAGGCGGCGATGGCGGCCGGGGTGATCCCGTGTCGTCCGGTGGCGGAGGTGATGCTGGGCCTGCACGCCTGCTTTCAGGGGGCAGTGATGATGATCTGGGCCGGCGCCGACTGGAGTCCGCTGGAGAGCGCACCGCAGGCCGTGCGCGCCGCCGCGATCCGCTTCATGATCGCCGGCCTGGTTGGCGATCCCGACGCCTGAGCGTGCCAAACGCCGGCGTCTGCTTAGGGTCAGAAAATGACCGTTGGTCAATCATTGAATCCTAGTCTGCTACTCATCCCGTTCGGGGAGGTCTGTCGATGAAGGGGTCCGTTAAGCTGTCGCTGGGGCTGGCCGCCGCGGTCGCCGCATGGATGGCCAGCGGGCTGCTGCCGCGTGTACCTTCGCAGAGCGATGCCGACGCGCGCGGCAGCGCCGAGGGTGCGGGTGCGCGGCTCGCACCCGTCCCGGCGGCGATGACCGTCGGCGTGGTCGATCTGGCCGCGCATCCGGTGACCAGGGAGCTGGTACTGCAGGGGCAGCTCGAACCGCGGCGTCGGGTCGCGGTACGCGCCGAGACCGCCGGACTGGTGACCGCGTTGCCGGTGGAACGCGGCGAGCGGGTGGCGGCCGGGGCCCTGCTCGCGCATCTGGCCGAGGAGGATCGGGCGGCGCAGATCGCGCGCGCCGAGGCGGCGGTGGCCAGCGGCGAATTGCTGGCCTACGGGCAACGCAATCTGCGCGAGCGCGGCCTGCAGATCGAGGCCGACCTCAAGGCGGCCGAGGCGGAATTGGCAGCGGCCCGGGCCGAGCTGGAGCGGTTGCGGTTGGACCTGGTGCGCACTGCGATCCGCGCCCCCTTCGCTGGGGTACTGGAGGCGCGCCCGGTGGAGACGGGCAGCCTGGTGGAGCGCGGTGATCCGGTGGCAGACCTAGTGGACGACCAGGTGTTGCTGGCGATCGGCCATGCGCCGCAGCAGGGCATCGCCGCCCTGCGGCCGGGGCAGCCGGTCAGCGTCCGGCTGCTCGACGGGCGCACCGCCGAGGGCCGGCTGACCTTCATCGCCCGCGTCGCCGAGCCGGGCACCCGCAGCTTCCGGGTCGAGGCGGCGATCGCCAATCCCACCGCCGAACTGCCGGCCGGGGTCACCGCCGAGTTGCGGATCGTACTCGGCACTGCGCTTGCGCACCTGATCTCGCCAGCGGTGCTGACCCTCGACGACCGAGGGGAGGTCGGGGTGAAGTCGGTTGGTGCCGAGGAGCGGGTCGCCTTCCATCCGGTCAGCGTGATCCGCGCCGATCCCGCCGGGTTGTGGGTCGACGGCCTGCCCGAGCAGGTCCGGATCATCGTGCAGGGGCAGGGCTTCGTCGCGGTCGGCGAACCGGTCGAGGCCGTCGTCGCGCAGGGCGCCGCGTCCCCCGTTGGCCGGTCGGCAAGCACCTGGTAAGACCAGCGCATCCTATCCATCCTCATGCACCGCCTGATCGACCTCGCCTTCGACCGCACCCGTACCGTGGTGCTGGCGCTGCTGTTCCTGCTCGTCGCCGGGGTCGGCGCCTATCAAACGATCCCCAAAGAGGCCGAGCCGGACATCCCGATCCCCTATATCCATGTGCAACTGGTCCATGACGGCATCTCCCCCGAGGATGCCGAACGCCTGCTGCTGCGCCCGCTGGAGCGCGAACTGCAAGGCGTCGAAGGCCTGAAGGAGATGCAGGCACGCGCCGCCGAGGGGGCCGCCGCCATCACGCTGGAGTTCACCGCCGGCTTCGATGGCAAACGGGCCCTGGACGAGGTCCGCCAGAAGGTGGATTTCGCCAAGTCCGAACTGCCCGCGGCGACCGAGGAGCCGACTGTCACCGAGGTCAATATCGCCCTGTTCCCGATCCTGACGGTGGCCCTGTCCGGCAACCTGCCGGAGCGCGGCCTGGTGCGCCTGGCGCGCGACCTCAAGGACCGCATCGAGGCCCTGCCCGAGGTCTTGCAGGCCGAGATCGGCGGCGATCGTGAGGCACTGCTGGAGGTGATCGTGTCGCCGGCGGTGATGGAAACCTACGGCGTCGGCTTCGAGGAGCTGTTCCGGATGATCCAGAACAACAACCTGCTGGTGGCTGCGGGGGCGGTGGACACCGGCGCCGGACGTCTGGTGTTGAAGGTGCCCGGAGTGGTCGAGGACGGCGCCGACCTGCTCAACATGCCGGTCAAGGTCAATGGCGATCAGGTGGTCACCATCGGCCAGGTCGCACAGGTGCGCCAGGGCTTCAAGGACCCGGAGGGCTTTGCCCGCATCGATGGGCACCCGGCGGTGACGCTGGAGATCAAGAAGCGTCTTGGCGCCAACATCATCGACACGGTGGCCGCGGTGCGCGCCCTGGTCGAGGCGGAGCGTGCCACCTGGCCGGATGGCGTGCAGGTGCGCTTCATGCAGGACAAGTCGCGCGAGGTGCGCAGCCTGCTCGGCGACCTGGAGAATAACGTCATCGCCGCGGTGCTGCTGGTGATGATGGTCATCGTCGCCGCGCTCGGGGCGCGCTCGGCCCTGCTGGTGGGGCTGGCCATCCCGGGCGCCTTCCTGGTCGGTATCCTCGGTCTGCAATGGCTCGGCTACACGATGAACATCGTGGTGCTGTTCAGCCTGATCCTGGTGGTCGGGATGCTGGTGGACGGGGCCATCGTCGTGATCGAGGCCGCCGATCGCCTGCGCGCCGAGGGCGCCGACCCGCGGGTGGCCTATGCGGCGGCCGCCAAGCGCATGGCCTGGCCGGTCACCGCCGCCACCCTGACCACGCTGATGGTGTTCCTGCCCCTGCTGTTCTGGCCCGGCATCGTCGGCGAGTTCATGAAGTTCCTGCCGATCACGGTGCTGCTTGCCCTGAGCGCCTCGCTGGCCATGGCCCTGATCTTTGTGCCGGTGTTGGGCGGGCTGCTGGGCGGGCTGTTCGACCGGGGCCGGCCGGCCGGCGCGCTCGCGCCCGGCGACGGGCCGGTCACGCGCGCCTACCTGCGCCTGCTGGCGCTGCTGCTGCGCCACCCGGCCAAGACCCTGGGCGCCGCCCTGCTGGCCCTGGTCGGCGCCTATGCCGCCTACGGCCTGTTCGGCCAAGGGGTGGAGTTCTTCCCCGCCGTCGAACCCGAGCGCGCCCTGGTGCAGGTGCATGCCCGCGGTGATCTCTCGATCTGGGAGAAGGACGCGATCCTGCGCCAGGTCGAGGCGCGCATCCTCGGCGCTCCGGAGCTGCGCACGGTCTACGCGCGCTCCTTCAATGCCGCCACCGGCCCGGAGCAGGCCGAGGACCAGATCGGCAGCCTCCTGCTGGAACTGACCGACTGGCAGGCCCGCCCCCGGGCCGACGCCATCCTCGCCGACCTGCGCGCGCGCACCGCCGACCTGCCCGGGCTGGTGCTGACCTTCCGCAAGGCCGAGGATGGCCCCGCCGGCGGCAAGCCGATCCAGCTCGAACTCAGTGCCCGCGACAGCAGCCGCCTCCCGGCCGCGGTGGCCAGCGTGCGCCGGATCATGGACGAACTCGGTCTGTTCATCGACGTGGAAGACAACCGCCCCCTGCCCGGCATCGAATGGCGCCTGCTGGTCGATCGCGAGCAGGCCGCCCGCCATGGCGCCGACGTCGCCACGCTCGGCTACGCGGTGCAGATGGTCAGCACTGGCATCCGGGTCTCCGGCTACCGGCCCGAGGACCAGGACGACGAGGTGGACATCCGCGTGCGCTTCCCGGTCAGCGATCGCAACCTGGCGCAGCTCGGCCAACTCCGCCTGCCGACCGAGCACGGCATGGTGCCGATCGGCAACTTCGTGCGCCTGACCCCAGCCTCCCGCACCGGCACCATCAGCCGCGTCGATGGCCGGCGGACGCTGACCATCAAGGCCGATGTCGCCGCCGGGGTGCTGGCCGACAGCGCGCTGACCGCATTGCGCGCGGCCCTGGACGTCGCCGGCGCCGACGGCCGGCTGGACCCGGCGGTGGAACTCGCCTTCAAGGGCCAGGATGCCGAACAGCGCGAGGCTGCCCAGTTCCTTGCCGCGGCCTTCCTCACTGCCCTGTTCCTGATGGCACTGATCCTGGTGACCCAGTTCAACCGCCTGTATCAGGCGCTCCTGGTGCTCTCCGCGATCGTCTTCTCCACTGCCGGCGTGCTACTCGGGCTGCTCATTGCCGGGCAACCCTTCGGCGTGGTCATGGTCGGGCTGGGCATCATCGCGCTGGCCGGCATCGTGGTGAACAACAACATCGTCCTCATCGACGCCTACAACCAGTACCGTGCCGAGGGACTCGAGGCCAGCGCTGCCGCACTCGCCAGCGGTGGCAGCCGCCTGCGCCCGGTCTTCCTGACCGCCATCACCACCATCTTGGGGCTCCTGCCGATGGTGCTGGCGATGAACATCGACCTGATCAACCGCGCGATCAGCTTCGGGGCGCCCTCGACCCAATGGTGGATCCAACTGGCCAGTGCGATTGCCGGCGGGCTCGCCTTCGCCACCCTCCTGACCCTGATCCTGACCCCAGCGCTGCTGGTCCTCGGCGAGCGGGTCGGCCAATGGCTGCACGGCCTTGGCGCAGTACGTAGTACGTAGGTTAATGGTATGGACCCATCCCACCTCACAAGCGGCGTCGCGATGCGCCAAGATGGGAGGGCAAACACTGTAGTGGTTCAATGAAAGCGGACACCTTGCCAAGCGGCATACTGCCGATCGAAA
>REDK01000128.1 GCA_007693535.1 Chromatiaceae bacterium | reverse complement strand
GGCTGCCCATCGTCACGGACGAGGCCGAGATCTCGCACCGGCAAGAAAGCATTATGGCGCTGGGCCGGCAGTTCCAGCTGACCGCCTATGACGCGACCTACCTGGAGCTGGCGCTGCGCACTGATTCCACGCTGGCCACATTCGATACCAAGCTGGCCACCGCCATGCAACAAGCCGGCGGGCGGACGTACCCGGAACGGCAGTGACCTCCAAAACAGCGCCCAGTTGTGTTGCATTTCAAGACCCCGTGAACTGAGCTAAATGGTGACCCCATTCTGACTCACTAGGGTTGGACGAGCTCGAACCCGTGCTCGGCGAAGTGCTGATCGAACGCTAAGGCTTGGCGGACACCGAGCCGCCGCATGATCTGGAAGCTACCACAATCGACCAGGCTCAGGCGCCGGCGATTGGCGGTCAACAGGGCACTGACGGCCGCGGCGTGATCCTGCTCCAGCACCCAGTGCACCGAGACCACGGGTAGGATGTCCTCATGCAGCGCTCGGACGGCATCGAGACCCAAGCGCGACTGGGTCAACGCGAAGGATTCGACAAGCACATAGCTGCTGGTCAACAGCAATGCCGGCGTATCCGCCGATAGCAGGGCGGTCCAGGTTTGCCGCGCCAACGCGTGGGCATCGTCGTCCCGATCGAGGATGGCGAAGAAGGTGGAATTGTCGACGAAGATCACTGCTCGAAGGCGTCTGGCAGATAATCGTCATGACGCTCGGCGATGTCTCGATGGCCCGACGCAAAGTGGCCGGCGGCGGCGATGGCACGGCGGCGGCGCTCGTCCGTGGTCGGCTGGGCGCGCGCATCGATCCATCTGTCGACGGCACGGCGTACGATCTCAGACACCGATGCCTGCTCGCTGGCCGCTTGCTCGCGCAACAGGCGCAGTTGATCCTCGCTGAATTGGATCTGCATCCGAACCATGTGTGTATGCCATCACCTTGCGAGATTTGATGGCAGTATAGCGGCATACGCACCGCAAAGGGGTCAGGCAAACGTGGGGTCAGGTCTTGAATTGCCACAGTTTCGAAATGGGCCCCGTCTTCGATCCCGGCGAATGTCGTATTTCAAGACCTGACCCCATCAGCGCTCTACAATTTGAGCGCGAAGATCGGCCTCTATGGCGAGCAACACCCCGAGCGCGATGTGCTGGGTATCGCGGTGTTTCTGCGCGCGGCCGACGGCCCCACCCGCCCCAGTTGGGTGCACGCGCCGGGCTCGCCGATCCGATGTGTCAGTCTCGATGGCGTGCTGCGCGAGCCGATGGCGCGCGAGCCGGAGAATCCCTATGTGGCGGTGTTCGCGCCGCTGCTCATCGACAGCGACGCCGAACTCACCGCGCGCGCCCCGGCGCTGTGGCAGACGATCCAACAGGCGCCGTTGGACGAAGAGCGCCGCGAGACGCTGTCCAATGTGCTGGAGTTTTGGTTTTTTGAACGCTTCCGCAGCCTCAGTGCACAGGAGATTTGGACCATGTTGAATCTGGTCACCCCCATCCAAGAGACGCAGGCCTATCAGTCCATCTTTGCCGAGGGTGAGGCGAAGGGTAAGGCCGAGGGCAAGGCCGAGGGCAAAGCGGGGACGCTGCGTCGGCAGCTCACCCGCCGCTTCGGCGCGCTGCCGGCGTGGGCCTTGCAGCGCGTTGCGGCGGCGCCCGAGGCACAGCTCGATGCGTGGCTGGATGGCATTTTCGATGCCGCCAGCGTTGAGGATCTGCTCGGTGCGGCGCCGGGCGGAGGGCGGTAATCGCCCCAGCGGATGCCCTGGGGCGCTTGAGGTGGGCGGGGGGTGGGCGGGCGCAAGCCGGGAGGGTCCCGAACTGGAGCAGTTTGGGATCGGCCACCGCACGGGTGGAGTCGGCTAGCTGTTGATCAGGTCTTGAAACGCCGCGCCAAGGGCTGGAGCCGCGGGCGTGCGATGGTCGGTCAGGTCTGCAACTGCCACGCCAAGGGCTTGGTAGACGGTTTGGGGTCAGCCGCCTGAAAGGGAGGGCGCCGACGGTTGCAGTTCAAGACCTCGAGGTGGCTCGACAACGCGTGCCTCTGGGCCTTCCCCATGTCTTCGAGTTCCTGCGCGACGTTGTTGAGATCCACCTCGCTCAGACGGCCAGAGCGCAGATGCTCGGCGGCCTCCAGGGCCCACGCGCAGTAATCGCTGTTCTGGGTCGCTTGCACTGGCTCAACTCCAAGTGTCACCACGGTGGTGATGCCGTGCGGTCGGGTTATGAGGAGCAACCAGGAGGATAGCCGTGCCTCTAGCGAGCGACAACCACGGACAGCGGTCCTGGGGAAGGATCAGGGATTCCAGAACTTGACCAGGGTGACAACGACTCCGCCGATGGCGACCGTTGTCCCGAATGACCAGATCATGAAGCGGTCGATACGGCGCGTCAGCTCCTCGAAGCGCTTGTCGACCTGCTCGAAGCGCTTGTCGACCTGCTCGAAGCGCTTGTCGACCTGCTCGAAGCGCGCCTGCATGTCTTGGCGCAATTCGCGATGGCGCTGCTCGGCCGCCTCGAACCGCTCGTCCATCCGCGCGAAGCCTTCGCGCATCAGCTCACGCTGGTGCTTGAGTGCCTCCTCGACCCGCACCATGCGCTCGCGCAGCTCGATCTCGTAGACCGCCGGCGGCTTGCCGAGCGACCGCTCCGCCAGCCAGTCGCCAAGGTGGTCTTTGATGAACTGGATGTCTTCCTGCGCCAGGGCCATGTCTATGAAAGGGTCATCTTGCTGACGCCGTCAGTATATCAGCCCGACGCGGGTTCAGGACCAATCCGACAATTGCAGACGAGGCTGCCTGCCCGTGGCTTGAGCCGCGGACGCGCGGCCGCCACTGGCCGCGGCGGTCACCGCCGGGGCTGAAGCCCCGGACTCCGCTGGCTGGCCGCCGCCGGGACTAAAGACATGGCGGCGCGCTCGCCGTCGCGCATGGTTTGGTGCATGTTGGGGTAGGAAAAGGTCCCTTGCCGCCCGGCGCTGACGATGGGGGTGGTCTGGTGCAGCCAGGAGAGGATGCGCGCGACATGGCGCTCGAAGCCGAGCGAGAACATGGGATAGGCGTGGCGATCGCTTTGGATGCAGGTTGAGACTACCGCCTCGGGGGCGCAGAGGCCTTCGGCGGCGACGGCGGCCTCGGCGGCATCGCGCGCGCTCCGCAGCGCCCGGTTCAGGCGCGCCAGCTCGCGCTGGCGCAGCAGCAGAAACCCGGCCGCGGTCAGCGCGATGACCAGGAACGGCCAGAGGCGGGTCAGATCCAAATGCTGGCGGATGGTGAAGGTGGTGGCGCGGCGGTTGAGGGCATCGCGTTCGGCGGGGGTGACGCTGGCCAGGGCCTTGTCCATGATTCCAAGCAGCACCGGTTCGTCACGGCGCACCGCGATCGAGACCGGATAGGGATCCGGCAGTTGTGCGACCACGCGCAGCTCGCCGGCGCTGCGGGCAATCGTATCGGCGGCATGCTCCAGCGTCGCCAGCGCCGCATAGGCCCGATCCGCGCGGATCGCGGCGACCGCCTCGTCGAGGTCATCCACCGCAAGCAATTCAAGCTCAGGATGCTGCTCACGCAGTTGCGCCGCGATCGCCGAGGCGGCCGGGACCGTGATCACTCGCCCCGCCAAGGCCTTGAGGTCCGCGACGAAGGGTTCGCGCGCCGGAGCCACCAGCACGTGGGTCAGGTGCTTGAAGGCCGCAGTAAAGTCGAGCCAGGCCCGCCGCTCGGCGGTCGCCACCGCACCGCTCAGTAGCTCGCAGTCGCCGGCCCGGCTGCGGGCCAGGGCCTCGCTCCAGCTAGCCGAAACCACCGGTTCGAAGGTCACGCCCAGCTTCTCCCCAAGCAAATCCAGTTGATCGCGGAAGATGCCCTGATGCACGCCACCCTCGATGTAGTCGTACGGTCGCCAGACCGGACTGAAGCAATAGCGCAGGCGCTGCCCGCGCTGGGCCAGCCAGGACCGTTCGACCGCGGACAGCGGCACGCCGGTGTGGGCGGACTGGTCCCAACGCAGGTAGCGCCCGGCGATCGCGAGCCGCTCCGCCGGGGTCAGGGTCACCAGCACCTTGTTCATGGCGCTGACCAGCTCCGGCCAGTCCTTGCGGATGGAGAACACCAGCGAGACCTGTTCCGGCAGCACAAACGCCGGCACGATGTCGTGCCGGCGCAGGCGGGCCAACAGGAACATCAGCGCGTCGGTATTGACTGCGGCATCGACCGCGTCGTGGCCGAGTGCGTTGATAACCGACAGCGGGTCGGGCAGCGGAACGGCAATCGCTCCTGGCGCCTGATCGATGCGCTTGCGGTCGCTCAGGTTGCCCCGCTGGTAACCAATCCGCTTACCGGCCAGGTCGGCGAGGGAGCGGATGCCAAGCGGGTTGCCGGACCGCACGAACACCGTCCGGCGCGCCTCGACATAAGGTCGGGTGAACAGAAATTGGTCGCGCCGGTCCGGGTGCGCGACCGAGGCCGAGAGACCGTCGATCTCCCGGGCCTCGGCGCGGCGCACCAAGTCTTCCCAATTGCCGGTCTCCAACCGAAAGCGGATGCCGAGGGCAACGCCGATCACCTCCAGCGTGTCCACATCGATGCCGGTCAGGCGGCCATCCTCCTCCACGAACACCAGCGGCTCCCACCGCGCGTCGATGCCGAGCACCACTTCCGGGTGATCCCGCAAGAAGGCGCGCTCGGCCGCCGATAGCGTCACCGCGCGCGACGCAACCGGGGCAGGCGAATCGCCGCCCTCGGGGTCGAACCAGATCGCCTGCGAGGCCGCGACCTCGGCCGGCAGGGGCGCCGCAACCGCCCGATCGAGCCGCTCGACGCTCGGGCGCCCATCGCGCAGCAGCCCGAACGGCGGGATCTCGCTGGAGGCGAGCACCAAGGGGACCCGCTCGCGCAGCCCGGCCGCGTCCGCGGAGTCGAGGGGGAGCCCTGCGCCCGACACCAACCATGGGGTGCATCCCGCAAGGGTGAAGAGGAGCGAGCGGAGAGGGGTCAGGGGAGATCGATCTTGCCATCCAACAGTCCCAACCGTCGGACCGGAATCACTGCCCCCACCCCGCCGGTGGCTCGCAGATCGTTGAGGTGGGGTTTCAAGATCTGACACCCGCGCACGCCTGTCCGCAGTCGACACCCGCCGCTCGGCCCGGTGCGCCAGCGTCCCACACCTGCCATTGGCCGTGCTCGTAAAGGTGGGTGAGACCGCTCTCGGGGTCGAGGACCAACAACCTGATCCAGCCATTATGGACCAGTTCGCGCGGTTTATAGAGCCGCCCGAGCAACCCCTGCACCAGCGCCAAGGGGGCCTCGATGAGGGTGATCAGGCGCAGCGGGGTGTGGTAGGGGTGACCGTCGCGCAGCATGGTCTGCGCCGGCAGACCGGTGCGCAGGTCGCTAAGGTTGCCGGTCATGACCCCGAAGCGGCCGATGACGTTATGGAACACCTTGCTGCCGCTGCCGAAGCCCTCGTTGTCCACTACCGAGAAGTAATGCTCCAGGTTGATCCATTGGGCTACGATCAGCGGTCCGGTGAGGATGACCTCCAGCAGTCGGCCATCGGGGTCGAGCCGGTAGTCATAAGAGTGCAGGAATGCGCGCCCGTCCAGGTCCAACGCTGCGGTCAGGGCGCGGCGGCCGATGACGAAGCTGGCGTTCTTCGACAGCCCCCACTCCGGGCGCACCTGGGTCCAGTCCAGGGCATTGCGTTTGACCCGGCGGGCGGCGGCCTCGGGGCCGTCGATACCCGGCTCGCCGAGGGCCTGGCAGCGCTCCAGGGCACACAAGCGCCCGGCGGCGGTGAGGTCCTCGCGGATGCGGCCCATGCGGGTCAGTACCGCTGGCGGTAGCTGCTCCAGGTCATAAAGGACCACCTCGTCGGTGGTGGTGTTGTGCAGGGCCGGGATGAACCAGGTCTCCTCGGGGATCTGAATGCCCTGCTCGGCCAGCAGGGCGCGCACCTCGCGCCGATTGGCCATGATGGCGAAGATGCGGGCGTTGATCAGGCCATGATTGCCGCCGCAGGCACCACAGTCGAGCGCCGATTCATAGGGGTTGTTCTCGGAGCTGCTGCCATGGCCGACCACCAGCACGGTGCGCCCGAAGCCACCGGTGAGGCCGATCGCGCGCAACGCGGTCCCCACCAGTTGAGCCTGGCGGGTATAGCGGAAACCGATCTTGGCCAGGTGTTCGAGCTGGATGCGGGCCTGGTCCGGATTGACCCGGTATTCGAGCTGCAGCGAACGGATGAAGACCGCCTCAGCGGCCGGCTCGACATCGAAACGGCGGGCGAACGCGGTGGGGCCGCTGCGCTGGCCGAGCGCAGTCTCGCGCAATTCGCGGATCATCGGGCTGGTCAGGGCCTCGCGCTTGATGCCGAAATGACGTTCCGCGGCACGCAGGATCATCTCGTCTTGGAGGTTGGCGATGAGTTCCTCGGCATCTTCTTGCGAGATCTTGTCGATCAACAGCCGCGCCGGCGGTTTGTCGCTCTCCAGGCGCGCCCGCCAGGTATTGTAGGCGCGGGGGGCAAAGGTCTTGCCGAGCATGTCGAAACCGAACAGCACGCCGACCGCCTCGACCGTGACATAGGGGGCGAGCACGGTGTTCTTGAGGTCGTGCACCACCTCGTGGGCCAGCTCGTAGAGTGAATGGCGATGCTGCGCATGGGTGTGGGGCATCTCCAGTACTACGTTGCGCGGTTGCACCACGGCCGGGCAGAGGTCGGTCTCATGGCCCTTGCCGAATTCGATGAAGCTCAGCGGCACGCCGAAGAAGCCGGCAATGCCAAAGCTGTCGTAATCGCCGAGGGCCTCCAGTTGCCGGCGCAGGCGCTCGGAGCGGACGTCGATGCAGAACAGGGCCTGGATGCGGTCGGATGGGCGCGGCGCGGCAGCGTCCGGCGCGGGTGGACGGGTTTCGGTCGGCGCTGCCCGGGGCTCGCTGCCAGGCACGACGCGGGGGCCGATGTGGGCCAGCAGCCCAGCGATGTAGCTGCGTTCCAGGGCCTCGGTCCATACCATGCCTTCGCCGCGCTTGAAGGCATAGACGCCATCGATCAGTTGCAACAGGGTATCGTCCGGCAACGCCAGCAGGTCGGCGCGGGAGATGCCGGCGCACTCAGCCATGGCAGCGATGCGGTGGGCGCGGGTGCAGGCCTCGCGGCGCAACTTGATGCGCTCGTATTCCAGGTAGAGGGCATCGATGCGGGCGGGGTCGCCGCGCTCCAAGGCCAGCTCGACGCGATGGGCATAATCTGGCAGGACGGTGCCGGCATTGAGTTCCCGGCGCAGGACGCATTCGCGGGGATGCGCCTGCAGGTAGGCCTGCAGCGCCGGCCAGCGCAAATCCCGGCGTAGCCGGCGGGCGGCGTCCTCCAGCAGGGCCAGGGCCAGCACCAGGCGGATGGCGAGGAAGTCCACCAGGTCGGCCGGGTTGCGCTCCTGCCAGTAGTAGCGTCGGGACTGACCGCGCCAGCGCACGAAGCCGGCCCAGCCATGGAGCTTGGTCAGCTCCAGGGTACAGGCGTCCATCCAGTGGTCCTCGGGGATGCCGAGGCGACTCATCACCAGATCGATCATCGCCTCGGGACCATCGGCTGCCTCTAGGATGGCGCCGACATCCATGCCGCGCAGGCGCAGCCGCCGGTTGCGCCGGGCGATGCGGCTCCAGCCGCGGAACAGCCCCTGGCGCCGGCCTGGCATGCGCCAGATCGACTGGCCCTCGTCGCAGAAGTCCATCAGGCCCTTGATCAGCAGCTCGTTGAGGGTCTCGCCAATGCGGGTCCCGAAGAGTTGATCGATGGCATCGTAGAGGGTGAGATCGCGACCCAGCCGTGCGGCCAGGTCGGTCTGGCGGCTAGCGGTCATGGCGGGGCTGACCATTGGTGCGGGCCGGGGGCATGGCAGGGGCGGTGTCGGGGTCGCGCAGACAGGCGAGCACCTCCTCGGCGCAGGGCTCACGATCGCCCGGAGCGGGCTGATCCATGCGCGTGAGCATCGCCGCCAGAATGGCGCGCAGCAGGCCGGGCAGGGCCGGATCGGCGGCGTTGCCCTGCGCCGCCAACCAGGCATCCACCCGCGCGCCGATCAGGGCCTCGAGCTGGGCGGGGTCGATCTCGCCGGCGGCCAGGAAACGCTGATACTCGGGCCGCGGCAGCCAGCCGCGCGCGTGGAACAGGCGTGCGGCCTCCTGCACCGCCTGCTCGAAGGGCAGGTGCTCCAACCCGTGCAGCGGGTTGTGATGGATGAAACTGCGCATCGGCCAGAAGAAGGGCAGCACCTCGCCGGCCACATTGACCATGGAGCGGATGCGCAGGCGCCGGCCGAGGGGCAGCCCAGCAGCCGGCCCATTGGTCCCCACGGCAGTCGCCGCGGCCGCGCTGGATCGATCGTCGGGATTCATAACATGCCCTCCACCAGAAACAGCCCGAACAGGGCCAGGGCGAGTAAGGCGGCCGCGTGGCGCACGGCCACCCGGGCGCCAAGGTCGGCATAGGCCAGGTCGTCACGGGGGGTGCCGAAGACGATTCCGGCGAGCAGGTTGATGCCGGACCAGGTCCACAGCAGCCAGGACAGCCCCAGCGGCAGCAGGGTGAGCAGTTCATTGCGGCCGACGCCGCCGAAGCCCAGCTCGCTGATGGCAAAGAAGCCGGGCGAGAAGGGCACCGCCACCGCCATCAGCACGGCCAGGATGAACAGGGTCGAGAAGACCGGCATACACAGTCCCAGGCCGGGATAGAGGCCGACCCGGGCGCTACCGAAGCGGACCGCCAACCCGTCGAACAGAAAGAGCAGCGGCAGCAGCGAGAGCGCCAGGCCCAGGGCCGGCAGCAGCGGCGGCACCTCATGGGCGGCCCCGACCCAGATCAGGGCCAGCGCCGAGGTATAGAGCTGCGCCAACCAGATACGGCCGTCGCGCACGCTCAGCAGCCGGAAGGCGTAGAAGACCGAGGTCAGCCCGCCCCACATCGCAAACACCGTGGCCAGCGCGCCGACCTCACCGCCGGCCACCAGGCGACCGAGGGCAAGCAGCCCGACCCCGACCAGGGGCAGCAGCACCAGCAGCCCGGCCCGCGCCGCCGGATGGGCAAGGCGCCCGCCCAAGGCGCTGGCCGGGTCCTGCTGCAACAGCAGATTGACGCCGAGGCTGAGCGGGAACAGCGGCAGGACCAGGCCCGCCAACAAGAATAGGATCAGGGTCAGCATCGGCGCCACACCTCAGCGCCAGCGCAGCAGCGCATTGGTGCGCTTGGAGGCGGCCAGCACCGCTTCGCCGGCGCGGCTGTAGAGGTCGGCGATATAGAACTCCCGCGACATCAGGGTATAGAGGTTCAGATACAGGGTGCGCCAGCGCCGGCTCGGCGGCTGGCCTTCGGCGACAAAGCGGAAGGCGATGAACCAGCCCATCGCGATCAGCGCCACCAGCAACAGCAGCACCAGCACAAACCAGCCCGAGTCCACCGCCGCCGCCTGATACAGGGCCTCGCGGAAGTCCGGATCGGGATAGAGCAGGGCATCGAAGGCATGGCCGACCACGACATAGGTCAGGATCACCATGGCGAAGGACAGGATCACATAGAGCAGCAGGGTGAAGGGCCGCTCGCCGCCGATCTTGTAGACGAAGAACAGGGTCTGGGCACCGGTGATCCAGCCGAACAGCAGCAGGATCAGCGCCCCCTGCCGGTGCAGAAAGCCGCCATCCACCAGTTGATGGGCGCCGAAGACGATCAGCAATGGCACCGTGACGGTGATGCCGGCGAAGATGATCCAGGATACCGGCGGGCGCGGGACCTTGCGCTCGACCATGAACTGATAGATCTCGCCCTCCGGGATGTTCGGGTCCTTGCGCGCCTTGGCGATGATCGCCCCGGAGCCGAGGAACAGGGTCGCCTTGAACACGCCATGGGCGATGAGATGATAGATGGCGAGCGAGAAGGCACCCAGCCCGCACTCCATCACCATATAGCCCATCTGGCCCATGGTGGAATAGCCCAGGGCCTTCTTGATGTCGCTCTGCATCAGCATCATCAGCGAGCCCATGATGGTCGAGATTAGCCCCACCGCTAGTGCCAGCAGCAGCACCGAGTCGGTGTGTACGAAGACCGGCGCGAAGCGATTGATCAGGAACCCACCGGCATTGACGATACCGGCATGCATCAGCGCCGAGACCGGCGTGGGGCCGTCCATGGTATAGGGCAGCCAGGTGTGCAGCGGGAACTGGGCGGATTTGGCAAAGGCGGCGATCAGGATCAACAGCCCCAGGGTACCGGCTAGCGGCAGGCCGAGCAGGGTGGTGGCCTGCGGTGCCGCCGCCAGCGCCGCGAATACCTCCGGAATCGCGAGCGTCCCGAAGGCGTGATAGACCAGCGCCACCACCGCGAGCAGCGGCAGGTCGCCGATGCGATGGGTGAACAGGGTCCAGAAGGCGTAGCGGGTGGCCGGGCGGCGGCGGGTCTCGTGATTGAGCAGGAAGTACAGCAGCACCCCCACCAGGTGCCAAGCCAGCAGCAGCGTCAGCAGATCGCCGGCCAGGACCATCAGCAGGGTGACCGCGATGATGCCGTCGAGTAGCACGAAGAACCGCACATAGGCGGGATCATCGCGCATGTAGCGCACCGAGAAGACGTGGACCACCAGCCCGACCGCGCTCACCAGCAGCGCCATCAGCGTGCTGAGCCAGTCGATGTAGAGGGTGAAGACACTCAGACCGAGCCCCAGCATGCGGCCGCTGGTGGCGCCCAGTTGCTGCAGGAACAACAGCAGCGCCAACACCAGGGTCAGCGCGCTGGCGCCGACGCTGATGCGAGGCACCAGCAGGGACTGCCGGTCCGCCACCAGGCGCACCGCCAGGGCCGAACCGAGCATCAGGAGAACGATGGAGTAGGCCAAGGTGATCGACTACAGGCTGGAGCAGGCGGGTGGCAGGGCGGAATCGGCATCGGCACAGGATCTGGCCCGGATGCTGGCGGGGCGACTGCTGGCCGCCCCGGCCACGGAAATCCCCCCGGGGGCGCGCAGGATAACCGCTGCGCCCCGCCCCCACAACGCACCGCAGCGCCGCCTCCCGCGCCCCGGCGCTTCTGGGATTGGCCCGCGCGGGGCTGGCATGGCCTGGGTTGGCACCGGCAGGGCTGGCGCGGGAAGCGATGCCTGGCGGGCTACCTCAGGTCGTCCCGCCGCGGGCGATCAGCACCAGGCGAACCAGTTCTGCCAGCGAGTCGGCGCGCATCTTGTCCATCACCCGCGCCCGGTGCACCTCGACGGTCTTGGCACTGACGCCGAGCGCAGCGGCGATCTCCTTATTGGATTTGCCATCGGTGACCATGTTCATGACCTCGTGCTCGCGCGGGGTCAATTCTGCCAACCGGGCCGCGATGTCGGCGCGCTGCGCACGCAGCGCACGCTGCTTTTCATCGTATTGCAGCGCATTGCGGATGCTACCGAGCAGGGCCTCGTCATCGAACGGCTTCTCGATGAAGTCGACGGCGCCAGCCTTCATGGCCTTGACCGCCATGCTCACATCGCCATGGCCGGTGATGATGATCACCGGCAAGCGGATCTCCCGGCGCACCAGATAGGCCTGCAACTCCAACCCGCTCATACCAGGCATGCGCACGTCGAGCAGCAGGCAACCGGCGCGGCCCGGATAATAGGCATCGAGAAAGGCCTGGGCCGACTCATAGGTGTGCACCTGCATGCCCACCGATTCGATCAGCCATTTCAAGGAACTGCGCATGGCCTCGTCGTCATCGACGACAAAGACATTGGCCTCGGTGTGCATGGTCATGACTCCGTCGAGGATAGGGTCTCGGTCAGGGGCCGGCGCTCGCCGCGGGCAGCGGCGGGCGGTGGCGGCGCGGCGGGCACCGTCTCCGCGGCATCGGCAGCGGCCTCCGCTGCCACCGCCGCCACCGGCAGTTGAATCGCGAAGACGCTGCCGACCCCCGGTTGCGACTGGGCACGAATGCGCCCGCCATGGTTCTCCACGATGGTCTGACTGATGGCCAGCCCCATCCCCATGCCGCTCTCCTTGGTGGTATAAAAGGGGTGAAACAGGTGCTCCATCCGCTCTGGCGGGATACCGGGACCATTGTCGCGGACGCTGACCAGGGCATCGCCCTGATACAACTCGGTGCGAATGCTCAGGATGCGCTCGCCGAGCGGCCGCTCGGCCAGGGCATCGATGGCATTGCGGACCAGGTTCAGCAGCACCTGCTCGATCTGAACCAGGTCCACATCCACCGGGATCTCGCCGGCCGCCAGATCGAGGTCGATCTGCAATTCCAGCCGGCTGGTCTCGAACTGGACAAAGCCGCACACCTCGCGCACCAGATAATTGATGTCCACCGCCGAGCGGATCGGCGGCTGTTTGCCCACCAGCGCCCGCAGCCGACGGATGATCTCCCCGGCGCGCTGGGCCTGACTGGAGATCTGTCCCATCGCATCCACCAGGGCATGGCTGTCGCCGATGCCGCTCTGCAGCCGACGGCTGGCACCGTTGGCATAATTGACGATTGCGGACAGCGGCTGGTTCAGCTCATGGGCCATGCCGGTAGCGACCTCGCCCAGGGTGCTCAGGCGGCAGACGTGGACCAATTCTGCCTGATGCTGACGCGATTCCTGCTCGGCACGACGCACCGCGGTGGTGTCGCGGGCATAGATATTGACGTAGCCCAGGTCCGGGATGGGAACGAACAGCAGGTGATAGATCTGCCCGCCCTGGTCGTCCTCGTGTTCGCGATTGCAGCCCGACGTCAGGGCGGCGTCCACCTCGGCGGCCCAGGCCGGTGGCAGCGGCGCCCCCGGGGTCGTCCCCCAGGCCTGCATCAGGGGCTCGCTGGCGGCGTTGGCATAGGTGATGCGCGCATCACCGGTGACGCGCAGGATGGGATTGGGGCTCTCGCTGGCGAAGCGGGCCAGGCCCTTGATCTCGCGCTCGGCCCGTTTGCGCTTGGTGGCATCGTGGATATACAGGGTATAGACACGGGCGCCATCAATGTCGATCGGGACGATGGACAACTCGACCGGAAAACGGGCGCCATTGGCGCGCTGCGCCCAGAGTTCGCCGCGGGCATGGGGGCGACCGCCGCCGGGGCCGGTACGGATGGATTCGAGCAGCATCCCGACGAAGGCGGCATGTTCGGCCGGGTCCAGGAAGCGGCGGGCGAAATCGTCGCCGATGATCGCGGCCGGGTCGAAGCCAAGCATGGTTTCGGCGGTGGGGTTGTGGTCGATGATGCGCCCCTCGCGATTGAGGGTGACGATGGCATCCAGCGAGGCCTCCATGATCGCCGCCTTGAGCGCCTCGGTGGCCCGCAGTTGATGCTCGTGGCGGCGGCTCATCTCATCGCGGGCGCGCAGCACGAGAAAGGTAAAATGCTGAATCCATTCCTCCAACATCAGTAGCTGGTTGCCGCCGCGCTGAAAGCCCGGCTGCGCGATGCCGAGCGCCCGCTGCGAGAAGCGCGACATGCGCTTGAGCACCTTGTTCAACCGCGCCGAGACCAGATAGATCAGCAGCGTGAAGACGCAGACGAACACCGCCGCGGCGATCAGGCGCTGCTGCCGCTCGAAGTTCACCACCCGCGCCGACATCTTGGCCACGCTGCTGTGGTGGATGAAGGTGGCAAACAGCATGTTCCAGTTCGACCCCTCGTAATCGGGCAGCGACTGCGAGGTGATCAGGAAGTCGTCGCGAAACTGCTCCAGCGGCGTCCCGGGGACCAGAAAATCCGGTTCGTTGCTGGCCAGGATGCGCTGCTCATCGGCATCGATCAGGGCCACCGCCGAGCGGTCCGCGGAGACCGCACCCTCGGAGGCAGCCAGGAACTCGGCGTTCACCGGCACCACCACGACCAGGCTCCCCATCAGATAGCCGCCCGCGTCCTCGACCCGGTCGCTGACCACCAGGTAGGGCTGCGTACCAAAGCGCCCGAGCACCGTCTGCACCTCGCTGGAACTACTGACCCACTGATTGGTATGGCTGAGCAGTTCGCCCGGCACGGGTTCGGGGCCGGATTGATAGATCTCGCGCACCTGCCCGCGCGAATCCACCAGCAGGACATGGCTCGGGGTCAGTTGGGCATTGCGCTCGAAGAAATCGGGCAGCCAGAAGGGCCGGAACCCGGCATAGACCACCGGCTCGATCGCTTCCTCGGGGAACCAGAACAGCGGCTCTAGATACTGCGCCAGGCGCCGGTGGTTGGCCAGCAGCCGAGTGGTGGCGGCATAATTGGTCATCGCCTGGTTGAACCGGATCAGGCTCTCGCGCGAGCGCAGGTCCAGTCGGGCGCGCAGTTCCTTGTGGAAGATCTGCTCCACCGCCGCGCTCTGCACCTGATCGAGCACGCCCCAGACGGCCAGGCCGACCAGCAGGCCGACCAGCATGGCGATGATCGGCATCGGCATGCGCCGCAGCAACGTGACAAGAACAGTCTTCATCGCGATTGGACCCGATTGGGCCGGGGGTCGACGGGCAGGGAATGGATCAGTCTAACGGAAGGGCCCGGCGTACCGCGATGCGCGCGCGATCGGCCCGCACGTCGGCCGGTACCTCGCCGGGCCGCCCGGCGGTGCGCGATAGCGGGGCCGGTACGGTTGCATGCTACACTCCGCCCGGTCCGCTGCGCCCCGTGCAGTCCCGTGCACGGACCTCCCGCCCGCGCCTGGCGCCGGGCCGGCCGTTGACAACCGGCATGACCAGCCGGGCCCGCCGGCATCCATGCGGGGTCAGACCCTGTTGAATCCTGCCCGACCACCCGGCCACGCCCACCCGGGCATGCCAGGCATCCTGGCCACCACTGCCTTGCGCCGGGCCGGGCCATTTTCTCCCGCGAGGTGATCAGCGCCATGGCTCACCCAGCCGCTGCAACCCCGGCCGTCCGCTACCGGGAAGTTCATCGCGCGCGCCATCGCGGCGCGCCAGCAGCCGCAGGCAGCAGGCCCCAGGGACAACCGGCGGGAGGACCCGGCCGATGAACGGCGCGTACCCAGTGCAGCCCGGCCGCCGCTATCCGCCCGGGGCCAGCGTGTCCGAGGACGGGATCAATTTCTCCATCTATAGTCGCTATGCCAGCGGGGCGACCCTACTCCTCTATGCCGATGCAGCCAGCAAGGAACCGTTTCAGGTCATCGTGCTGGACCCGGAGCAGAACCACACCTTCTTCAGTTGGCATGTCCTGGTGCTCGACCTGCCCCCCGGCACCCATTACACCTGGCGCCTGCAAGGCCCCTGGGACCCGCGCGGTCGGGGCTGGCTGTATGACGAGCGGGTGGAGCTGGTAGACCCCTGGGCGCGCGCGGTCAATGTGCTGCACTGGGACCGCGCGCGTCGCTGCTGCGAAGGGGTCAGACCGCATGATTCGATCCGCGCCGTGGTGCTCGCCGAGGACTACGACTGGGAGGGCGATGCGCCGTTGCACCTCGCCTCCGAGGACATGGTGATCTACGAGCTGCACGTGCGCGGCTTCACTCGTCATCCCAGCGCCGCGGTCGCCGCCCCGGGCACCTTCGCCGGCCTGATCGAAAAGATTCCCTACCTGCAGGCACTGGGCATCACCCATGTTGAACTGATGCCGGTGATGGCCTTCGATCCGGCCGATGTGCCGGCGGCGGTGGCCGCCGCCGGTCTGCGCAACTTCTGGGGTTACAGCACCCACAGCTTCTTTGCCCCGCACCCAGAGTTCTGTGCCGATCCGTACGGCGCCCCCCGGCAGGAATTCCGCGACCTGGTCAAGGCCCTGCACCGGGCCGGGATCGGCGTGCTGCTCGATGTGGTGTTCAATCACACTGCCGAGGGCGGCAAGGGCGGACCGACGCTCAACTTCAAAGGCATCGGCAACGAGACCTTCTACATGCTCGATGCGATGAACCGCGAGCATTACCTGAATTTCACCGGCTGCGGCAATACCGTCAACGCAAACCATCCCTTCGTTGCCCGCTTCATCATCGATTGCCTGGAGTACTGGGTGCGGGAGATGCACGTGGACGGCTTCCGCTTCGATCTCGCCAGCGCGCTGGCCCGCGACGAGGCCGGGGTGCCAATGCAGCACCCCCCGGTGCTGTGGGGCATCGAGCTGTCCGACGTGCTGGCCGGCAGCAAGATCATCGCCGAGGCTTGGGATGCGGCCGGGCTCTATCATGTGGGCTCCTTTCCCGGCTATCGGTGGATGGAATGGAACGGCCGCTATCGCGACAGCGTCCGCCGCTTCGTGCGCGGCGATCCGGGCATCATCAGCGAACTGGCCACCCGCATCGCCGGCAGCAGCGACCTCTATCAGGGCAATCTGCGCCATCCCATCAACAGCATCAACTTCGTCACCTGCCATGACGGCTTCACGCTTTGCGATCTGGTCAGCTACAACCGCAAGCACAACGAGGCCAACCAAGAGGGCAATCGCGACGGCGGCGACGACAACCTGAGCTGGAACTGTGGCGTCGAGGGCATCACCGACGACCCCGAGGTGCTGGCCCTGCGGCGCCGTCAGGCGAAAAACCTGCTCGCCATCCTGCTGCTCAGCCAGGGCATCCCGATGCTCACCGCCGGCGACGAACTGCTGCGCTCCACCGACGGCAACAACAACACCTGGTGTCAGGACCATGCCGGCAGTTGGCTGGACTGGTCGCTGGCCGACACCAATGCCGATCTGCTGCGCTTCGTGCGCGGGATGATCGCCCTGCGGCGACGTCACCGTAGCCTGCGCCGGCGCCACTTCATGACCGCCGAGGACATCCGCTGGAGCGGTTGCGACGGCGCGGCACCGGCTTGGGATGACCCGACCGCCCAGACCCTCGCGTTCACCCTGTACGGTCGGGATGCCGCCGAGCCGCCACTGCAGGTCTTGCTGAATACCGGCGCGACGGCCTGCCGCTTCGCCCTGCGAGCGCTCCCCGGCTGCTCCTGGGCGCTGGCCGTGGACACCGCCGCGGCGGCACCGGCAGACCTGATCGAGCCGCCCGACCAGCGCCCCGTCGAGACCGGCACCTGGATCGCTGACCCCCACAGCGTGGTGGTGTTGGAGGGGCGGCGCAACGGCGCCTAAGGCCGGTCGCCACGGCCCACGAGCAGCCGGGACGGTTGGGCCGAGGCGCTGCCTGAGTGGCTGATTGGGCTGCTGACCAGGTGCTGCGAGCCGCGGGCCCGCATTGCCGATGGTATTGCCGGTCCCGGATCGGGCAAAATCATCGGTTCGATCGACTGGAGCCGACGCATCGATGATCGAGACCAACGTCTTCCACGCCCTGGGCCTGCACATGCATCAGCCACCGGGCAACCTTGAACTGCTGATCAACGCCAACCCTTGGGAGGCCGAGCAGATCATCCGCTGCTACGAGCGTCCTGCCCGCTATGCCCAGCAATATGCCGATGTCGGGCATCTGCACATCGGGTTTTCCGGTGTCCTGCTGGAGCAACTGCGCGACCCCGACATCATCGACCGCTACCGGCATATCATCGACATCCCGGCGATGTTCGCTGCCTACCGGGCGACGCCCAATGTCGAGCTGATCGGGATGGGCTACTTCCACCCCATCTTCCCGCTGATCCCAACCGCGGACTGGGCCGACCATCTGCAGAGCGGACGCGAGATTATGGCCGAGTGCTTCGGGCGGGCGCCGCGCGGCTTCTGGCCACCGGAGATGGCCTTCGCGATGGAGATGATCCCAGCACTGGTGCGCGCCGGTTATGAGTACGTCGTCGTCGACGGAGTGCACGTCCACCCGGAGGATGGCGTGAGCGACGTGTTCCGGCCCTATCTGGCCTGCCACGATGGGGTCTGCATCACCGTCGTGCCACGCGACCGCGTCGTCTCCAACGCCCAGGAGAGCGGGCTCGACGCGGCCTGGTTCGCCCATGAGGTGACTCATCGCTGCCGCTTCTCCCCGCGCCCGCACGAGGCGCGCCTGGTCACCACCTGGTCCGATGGCGAGAACGGCGGCTGGTTCCGGCAGATGCACGAGGGTTCCGGTTTCTTTGGGCATTATTTCGCGCCCTACATGGAGCATGTCCGCGGCGGCGAGTATCCAGTGCGCCCGGTCGGCCTCAGCCGCTACCTGGCCGAGCACGAGCCAGTCGCCCAGGCCATGGTGCAGACCGGAGCCTGGAACGTCGGTTCCACCTCGGGCTTCGACTTCAGCCAGTGGGCAGGCTCCCCGGGCCAGCGCCGCGGCGGTGAGGCGGTCAATGCCCTCAGCGGGCGCTGGTGGCAGCTCAGCGAGCGGGCCGCCGACATGAGCGCGGCGGCGCGCGCCGAACTGGCCCTGGCCCGTCGCCAGGTGCTGGAGGCCGAGACCAGCTGTTACCTGTTCTGGGGCGACGAGTGGCTGCCCAAGCTGGATGTCCTCGTGCAGGCCGCCCTGGCCCGGCTCGAGCGGATCGAGTCCGGCCAGGTGGAGGCGCCGGCAGCGGCAACTGCCCGGCCGGTGCGCCCGGCCGCAGCCCCATCGCCCGCCACTGCGACCAAAACTGGGGCAAAGACAGCGACCGCAGCAGCAGCCACCGCGAAGGACGCCTTTCCGCTCTCCGCCGGATCGCCGGCCGGGGCCAGGCCGGGGTCCGACGACAGCGCCCGGGTGGCGGCTGGTCCCAGCGACGCGGAGGTGGCCAGTGCCACCAGCGCAGCCGCTACCAGCGGGGCTGGTGGCGCCTTCGAGGTCAAGTCGCCGACCCTGACGCCACGCTCCGCGGGGCCGGCCGCAAACGCGCCGGCCGCCGCAGAACCGTTGACAGCCGTGCCGGCGGATGCGCCCGCGGTAGCCGCGGCACCCGCGGCGCCCGCGGTGGCTGCATCAGCGGAGGCGCCGCCCGCGACGGCAGCCCCGGCGACACCAGCCACCCCCGCGCCAGCAACCTCCGGCCCAGCCAGCACGGGGCCAGCAGAACCGGACTCGACGCCCACCGGGACCAATGCCGGCAGCGCGCCCGAACCGGCGGCGGCGCCCGCTGCTGGAAGCAGACCCCCTCCCAAGCCGCGCAGCGGTGCCCGTGGCAAAGGTAAGACGGGGAAACGGCGCTGAGCCAGGGTCTCCATCCAACCGCCATCGGCGGCGCCCGCCGCGATGGCCGCTGACCGCGCACCACCCGCACGGCCGGGCGGCCAGGGCGCGGATGCGGATCTCACCCTGCAGGGTCCGTCGGGCAGCGTCCCGACGGCACCCTTTCCGAATCCCAGCGATGGTCCGCGCCTGGTGCTCTATCAGCGCGAGGATGGCGCCCTGGACCTGCGCTGGCGGCTCGACCCGGTCCTCTTGGCCCAGGCCCGCGCTGCCTTCGGCCCTCAGCGCCAACCCACCGTCCGGCTGTTGCTGAGGCGCCCGCGCGGCGAGGACGACGCCCGCACCCTTGCCGCCGCCACCCTCGCCGAGGCTGCCCTGCACGGGCCCGGTCTGGCCCATTGGAGCGATGTCGACAGCAGCGGGCCGCTGCTAGCCGAGATCGGCCTGACCGATCCCCACGGCGGCTGGTTGCTGGTCGCACGCTCTAACCAACTGGAGGCGGTGGGTCCGGTCGGGGTCGCGACACTGCGCCGCAGCGCCCGGGCCCCGGTTGTCGACCCCGTTAAGTCGCCACCGCCGGTCGCAGCGGTGCCGCCCGTTGCCCCGGCATCGACAGCAACGCCACCGAGACCGGCACGAGCACTGGCACCGCACCCGGCTACGCGCACCACACCGGCCTCGACAGACGCCCCGGCCCAGCCACCGGCCACGGCCGTCGCTAGTCGTAGCGCTGGCGCACCAGCGCTGCTTCCAGCGGCAACCACCGACTCAGGCGCGGTCCGCTGGGAACAGGAAACGGCCATCGCGCTGCTCGCGACCGCACCGGCGCCAGCCGGTGTCGCGCCAGCAGTAGCGGTCCCCCAGCCGGCGGCCCCGACCGAGACGCCGCCGGCCACCCCGGCACCCCGGGGTGGCAGTGGGCCGATCCGGGGCCATCGCGACCGTGGCGGCATCGATCTCCACGCCGAATTGCTGGTGCACGGACGCGCCGCTCCCGGCACCTTGCTGGACCTGGGCGGTCATCCCTACCGGGTCGGCGCTGGCGGCCATTTCATGCTGCGGGTGCCGATCGCTGATCTGGCCCTGGTGCGCGCCGCCCTGGCGCGGTTGCCGGCACTGCCGGTGGCCGCCCGGCAGGACGAGCCGGATGGCCGGGGCGGGTGAGCCGCCCACGGTCGCCGCGCTGGCCCGGCAGCACTCCGCGCCGGGTTGCCGGCGCGGGGCGCCTATGTCTCAATCGCACCCTGCCCGCCAAGATCAATCACCATGCCATCCGGGAGCCCTGCCGTGAGTGACCTGAACCAGCCGGCCGCGGGCGCGCACCTGTGCCGCCTGATGCAGCAGGCAGTGGCCAGCACCCAGCGCTTGATCGCCGCCGGACTGGCCGCCCAGCCGCGGCCAGCCAGCGGCGCCGCGGCCCGGCGCCGCGCTCTCGTCCCGCCGGCGCCGGGCATCCGTTTCGATCTGCGCGGTCGCAGCGCCGGGCAGTTCCGGATCGACAGCCAGGGACGCTGCACCATTCGCTACAACCCGACGCTGCTGCTGCGCTATGGCGAGGAGTTCCTCCGCAGCACCGTGCCCCACGAGGTGGCACATTACCTGGCCTATCGCCTGCATGGACGCCAGATCCGTCCCCATGGGCCGGAGTGGCAGGCACTCATGCACACCCTGGGGGCCGACCCCAGCCGCTGTCACGATTACGACGTCAGCGACCTGCACGCGCGCCGGTTGCGCTACTACACCTACCGTTGCGGTTGCAGCGAGCATCGGCTCTCCAGCATCCGCCATAACAAGGTACAGGCCGGCACCCGCTATCTGTGCCGCCGCTGCGGCGAGACGCTCCAGCCGGGGCCGGAACCTGAGCCGGCGGCCCATTCAGCAACCGATCCGGCAGTCACACTCGGCAGCGGCTGAACCGCGCACGCTGGCAGCACCGACCATCCGCCCCCGGAGCCCTACCATGCTGGAGCAGATCCGCACGTTCTTCCGCGACCGCCTGTTGCCGTCCGGTCCGGACCCGCAGACCACCGAAATCGCGCTGCGTCAGGCCGCTGCCGCGCTGCTGCTGGAGATGGCCCACATGGACGAGCAGGTCAGCGACGCCGAGCGTGCCAGCATCGAGCGCATGGTGCAGGACTGCTTTCGGCTAGATGCCGTTGCAGCGGCCGAACTGCTCGCCTGTGCCGAGGCCGAGCGGCAGGATTCCACCGACTACTTTCAATTCACCCGGCTGATCAACGCGCACTTCGATGCCGACCGCAAGGGAGACCTGATCGCCGCCCTGTGGCGGGTCGCCTTCGTCGACGGGGTCCTCGACAAACATGAGGAGTTCCTGGTGCGCAAGATCGCCGACCTGCTGTATGTCCCGCACGGCGTCTTCATCGGCGCCAAGTATCAGGTGATGGCGGAGCTGGGCTTGGGTTGAGCCGGCCCTTGGCGGCGTGCGCGGACTCGCTCCCGCCAACGGGGCGAGCCGGGATGCCCCCGAGTGCGCCCATCGCGATCGCCCACGGCCGGCCCTCGCCGCACCCACGGCCGGCGCGCTATCCTAAGCGGCTGCACCCGGTGCCAACCGGGCCTGCCGCCTTCCGGTCCCTATTGCTGCTCGATCCGATCCCAGCCCCATGCACACCGATTACGATCCCCGCGCGGTGGAGTCCGCGGCCCAGCGTTTCTGGGCGGAGCGCCAGTCCTTCAAGGCGGTGGAAGATCCGACCCGGGAGAAGTTCTACTGCCTGTCGATGTTCCCTTATCCGTCCGGGCGGCTGCACATGGGACATGTGCGCAATTACACCATCGGTGATGTGATCGCCCGCTATCAGCGCATGCGGGGCAAAAACGTGCTGCAGCCGATGGGCTGGGATGCCTTTGGGCTGCCGGCGGAGAACGCCGCCATTCAGAAGGGCATCCCGCCGTCGCAATGGACGCGCGCCAACATCAGCTATATGAAGGGCCAGTTGCAGGGGCTGGGCTTCGGCTACGACTGGGACCGCGAACTGGCCACCTGCGACCCGGACTATTATCGGTGGGAGCAATGGCTGTTCACCTACCTGCTAGCGCAGGGCCTGGCCTATCGCGCGACCGCGGTGGTCAATTGGGACCCGGTCGATCAGACCGTCCTCGCCAACGAGCAGGTCATCGACGGCCGCGGCTGGCGCTCCGGGGCACCAGTCGAGCGGCGCGAGATCGAACAATGGTTCATCCGCATCACCGACTATGCCCAGGAACTCCTGGACGCCATCGACCGCCTCGACGGCTGGCCGGAGCAGGTGCGTACCATGCAGCGCAACTGGATCGGCCGCTCCGAGGGCGTCTACATGGAATTCGGCATCGCCGACCGCGCCGAACGGCTCGGCATCTACACCACCCGCCCGGACACCGTGATGGGCGTGACCTATGTCGCGGTGGCCGCTGAGCATCCGCTGGCCCGGCGCGTCGCGCAGTCCAACCCCGCGGTCGCGGCCTTTATCACGGAGTGCCGCCAGGGCGGCACCTCGGAGGCGGAACTAGAGACCATGGACAAGCGCGGCCAGGCGCTCGGCATCGATGCCATCCATCCCATCAGCGGCGAGCGGATACCGATCTATGCCGCCAACTTCGTGCTGATGGGCTACGGCACCGGCGCGGTAATGGCGGTGCCGGCGCACGATCAGCGCGACTGGGAGTTTGCCGAACGTTACGGCATCCCCAAGCGGCAGGTGATCGCCGCCGCCGACGGTCCCTGCGATATCAGTGCCGCAGCCTATGTCGAGCCGGGCATCTTGCAGGATTCCAGTCCCTTCGATGGCCTAACCTCCGCGCAGGCGTTCGACGCCATCGCTGCCTGGCTCGCGGACCGCGGACGCGGCGAGAAACGGGTCAATTTTCGGCTACGCGACTGGGGCGTCTCCCGCCAACGCTACTGGGGTGCACCGATCCCGGTGATCCGCACCGCCGATGGCGGCGTGCGCCCCGAGACGGACCTGCCCGTGCGCCTGCCCGAGGACGTCGTTGTCGACGGCTCCGGCTCTCCCCTCAAGCGCATGGATTCCTTCTCGCAACTGGCCGCCGGCGAGGTGCGCGAGACCGACACCTTCGACACCTTCGTCGAATCGAGCTGGTACTACGCCCGCTATTGCTCACCGGACTGCACCACCGCGATGCTCGACGAACGAGCCAGGTACTGGCTGCCGGTGGATCAGTACATCGGCGGTATCGAGCACGCGGTCCTGCATCTGCTGTATGCCCGATTCTTTCACAAGCTGATGCGTGACGCCGGCCTGGTTGCTTGCGACGAGCCATTCACCCGGCTGCTAACCCAGGGCATGGTGGTTGCCGAGACCTGGTATCGCGAAGACGCCGACGGGCGCAAGGAATGGTTCAATCCGGCCGACGTGAGCGTGACCCGCGACGACAAGGGACGGGTGATCGCGGCAACACTGCAGGCCGACGGCCAGCCGGTGCGGTTCGGCGGCATCGAAAAGATGTCCAAGTCCAAAAACAATGGCGTCGACCCCGAGACCCTGGTGACGCGCTACGGTGCCGACACGGTGCGTCTCTACACCATGTTCACCTCGCCACCCGAGCAGTCCCTGGAATGGAACGACGAGGGCGTCGAGGGCGCCTGGCGTTTTATCAGGCGCCTGTGGACACTGGCGGCGAGCCAGCAGGCGGCGATCGCCGCGACCCTGGCCAACCCGGCCGCGCCCGCCACCGACGAGCCGCTGGTCAGCGCCCGACGCGAACTGCACGGCGTGCTGAAGAAGGCCCTGTTCGACTACGAGCGCCAGCAGTTCAATACCGTGGTCTCGGCCTGCATGAGCATGGTCAATGTGCTCTACCGCCTAGAGGCCGACTACCCCGGCAACGCCGCACTGATGGCCGAAGGCATCGGCCTGGTGCTGCGACTGCTGGCACCGATTGCACCCCATGTCACCCACCACCTGTGGCGGGAACTGGGCTACGGCGAGGACATCCTGCAGGCCGGCTGGCCCGCGGTCGATCCGGCCGCCCTGCAGCAGGAGCACATCGAATACGTGGTGCAGGTCAATGGCAAGGTGCGTGGCAAGGTGGAGGTACCGGCCGGCGCGGCGCGCGACGCCATCGAGGCCAGCGCCCTGGCCAATGCCAATGTGCAGCGCTTCCTGGAGGGCAAGACGCCGCGCAAGGTCATCGTCGTGCCCGGCAAGCTGGTCAATCTGGTGGCGCCATGAGCCGGCGCGGGGCAGGGCGTCAGGGCGGGCGCAGCGCAGGGCCGCACCGCTGGCTGACCGTGGCCCTGCTGCTGGCGCTGGTCACGGGCGGCTGCGGCTTTCGCCTGCGCGGCAGCCTAGACGTCCCGCCAGCGCTCAGCCCGGTCTATATCCAGTCCGGCGGGTTGGTGGGCGACGCCGTCGCGGCGCGGCTGCAGGGCACCGCGGTGCAGGTGACCGACCGCCCTGGCGACGCCCGCCTGCTGATCCGCATCCTCTCCGAGCAGCGCGGTTCACGCGTCATCGCGGTGGACCGGCAGGGCCGCTCGCTGGCCTTCCTGCTCTCCTATCAGGTCGCCTTCGACGCCGTCGACGGCGACGGCCAGCCGGTGCTGGAACGGCAGGTGGTCAGTCTGGACCGCACCTTCGACGACAATCCCGAGGTGGCCACCCTGGGCAAACAACTGGAATCGGACATCATCCAGCAGCAGATGGCCGACGACGCCGCCGACCAGGTGCTGCTGCGCCTGCGAGCGGCGCTGGCCGCGCGCTGAACGCGGGCCTCGGCAAGGCCCGCTGGCCGCCTCCCGCTGCATCCATGCCCATCTCCCCAGACCAACTGGAAGGCGCCCTGGCCCGCGGCCTGGCGCCCATCTATCTGCTCTTCGGCCCGGAACCGCTGCAACTGGGCGAGGCTGCCGCCGCGGTGCGGGCGGCTGCTCGCCAGGCCGGATTCAGCGAGCGCGAGGTCCTGGAGACCGGGCGCGACTTCGACTGGTCGCACCTGGCCGGGGCAGTCGGGGCGCTGTCGCTGTTCGCCACCCAACGCCTGATCGAACTGCGCCTCGACGGCGACAAGGTGGGCCAGGATGGAGCCGCCGCCCTGCGCGCCCAGGCTGAGCGGCCCAGCCGCGACGTGCTGCTGCTGATCCTGGCGCCGGCGCTGGACTGGAAGGCGCTCAAATCCAAGTGGGCCGAGGCGATTGCCCGTGTCGGGGTCATCGTGCAGGTGCGCGAGCCGCAGGGCCGCCAACTCGCCGGTTGGCTGGCGGCACGCCTGCGTCGGGCGGGATTTCAGCCGACCCGCGAAGCGGTCGCCCTGCTGGCCGAGCGGGTCGAGGGCAACCTGCTGGCAGCGGATCAGGAGATCAGCAAGCTGGCCCTGCTGCGCGAGCCCGGCCCGCTGGACGCCGAGGGCCTGCTGGCAGCGGTGGCCGACAGCGCCCGCTATGGCCTGTTCGACCTGGCCGATGCCGCCCTCGCCGCCGACCGCGCCCGGGTGCACCGCATCCTGCAGGTGCTGGCCGCCGAGGACACCGCCCCGCCGCTGCTGCTGTGGGTGCTGGCACGCGAGGTGCGCAAGCTCGCCGCGATCGCCTTCGCCCAGGTGCGGCGCCAGGACCTCAAGCCCGTCTTCACCGCCCACCAGGTCTGGGACTCGCGCCGCCCGGCGGCGCTAGCCGCCGTCGCGCGCCTGACCCTGCCGCGGCTGTGGCGATTGGTCGAGTGCTGCGCCGCCGCCGACCTGGCCATCAAGGGGCGCGGCCCGGGCGACCCCTGGACCCTGCTCACCGCCATCGCCGAGGGCCTGGCTGCCCCACCGCTGACCGGCCCCCGGCGCTAGCGGCCCGGCGCCTGGCCGGCAGATCGTCACAGATCGTCTAGGCTTGCTAGCGAATCCGGTACCGGGACGCCGCACGCCCCCTGACAGTGCCGCGCACGCCCACCGGGCCGCTCCCCCGTGTGTAGGTAGAGACCCAACCCATGCAAGACGGCTACATCCTCGCCATCGACCAGGGCACCACCGGCACCACGGTGTTGCTGTTCGACCACGCCGGCCAGCCGCGCGGGCGCGCCGCCCGCGAGTTCACCCAGTATTTTCCGCGCCCCGGCTGGGTCGAGCATGACGCCGAGGAGGTGCTCGCCACCACCCTGCGGGTGATCGGCGAGGCCTTGCGCAGCAGCGGCATCGCCGCCGATGCGGTGCGCGCCATCGGCATCACCAACCAGCGCGAAACGGTGGTGGTGTGGGAACGCACCAGCGGCCGGCCGGTCGGGCGCGCCATCTGCTGGCAGGACCGGCGCACTGCCGGCGCGTGCGACGCCCTCAAGGCGCAGGGACTGGAGCCGATGATCCAGGCCCGCACCGGACTGGTCATCGATCCCTATTTCTCCGCCACCAAGCTGAAATGGCTGCTCGACGCGACCCCCGGGCTGCGTCAGCGCGCCGAACGCGGCGAGATCTGCTTCGGCACCATCGACTCCTGGCTGGTGTTTCGGCTCAGCGGCAACCGCGTCCATATCACCGACTATTCCAATGCCTCGCGCACGCTGCTGTTCAATATCCACGAGCTGCGCTGGGACCCCGACCTGTTGGCCCTGCTGGACATCCCGGCCGCGATGCTGCCGACGGTGCGGCCCTCGGCGGCGATCTATGGCGAGACCGATCCACAATTGTTCTTCGGCACCCGCCCGATCCCCCTGGCCGGGATCGCCGGCGACCAGCAGGCGGCCCTCTTCGGGCAGGCCTGTCATCATCCCGGCATGGCCAAGAACACCTATGGCACTGGCTCCTTCGTGCTGATGCACACTGGCACCGAGGCCGTCAGCAGCCGCGAGCGACTGCTCACCACCATCGCCTGGCGCATCGGCGACGAGCCGGTGGAATATGCCCTGGAGGGGGCGATCTTCATCACCGGCGCGGCGGTGCAATGGCTGCGCGACGGGCTCGGCATCATCGCCCAGGCGGCGGAGACCGAGGACCTGGCCCGGGCGCTGCCGGACAACGAGGGGGTCTATTTCGTGCCGGCCCTGGTGGGGCTGGGCGCCCCCTATTGGGACCCCTATGCCCGCGGCCTGCTGATCGGCCTCACCCGCGGCAGCGGCCGTGCCCATCTGGCGCGCGCGGCGCTCGAGAGCATGGCCTATCAGACCCGGGATGTGATCGAGGCCATGCAGCGGGACTCCGGCATCGCGCTGGCGGACTTGCGCTGCGATGGGGGCGCGGTGGTCAACGGCCTGCTGATGCAATTCCAGTCCGACCTGCTGGGAGTGCCGGTCGAGGTACCCAGCATCACCGACACCACTGCCCTGGGGGCGGCCTATCTGGCCGGGTTGGCGGTCGGCTTCTGGCGCGATCGCGCCGAATTGGCCGAGAAATGGGCACTGGACGTCCGGTATCGGCCGCGCCTGGAGCCGGCCCGCCGCGAACGACTGTTCGCCCGCTGGCGCCGGGCGGTGCAACTGGCCCAAGGCTGGGCGCGCGACGACGATTGATCCCGCGATGGCGGCAGATCGGCCCCGCGGTGGCTAGCAGACCGGTAGCGGCCCCTCCTGCATGGCGGCGATCTGCTCGCGCAGGTTCAGGATGTGGTCCTGCCAGTAGCGCTCGTTGTCGAACCAGGGGAAGGCCGGCGGGAAGGCCGGGTCATCCCAGCGCTGCGCCAGCCAGCCGGCGTGATGGATCAGGCGCAGGGTGCGCAGGGCCTCGATCAGGTGCAGTTCGCGCCGGTCGAAGGACTGAAACTGCTCGTAACCGGTCAGCACATGGCCCAGTTGCACCGCCATCTCCTCGCGCTCACCGGCGAGCAGCATCCAGAGGTCCTGCACGGCCGGGCCGGTGCGGGCATCGTCGAAGTCGACGAAGTGGGGGCCCTGCTCGGTCCAGAGCAAATTGCCGGGATGACAGTCGCCGTGCAGTCGCAGCCCGGCGACCGCGCCGGCGCGCTCGAAGCAGGCCGACACCTCGGCCAGGGCATGTTCGAGCACGCTGCGATAGGCTGGCTCCAGGGCCGCTGGCAGCCATTGCCCCTCCAGCAGCAGGCGGCTGGGGGCGAGGCCGAAGCTGGCGAGATCCAGCCGCGGGCGATGCTGGAAGGGGTGCATGGCACCGACGGCATGGATGCGCCCGATGAAGCGGCCGATGCGCAGCAGCACGTCGGCATCGCCCAGCTCCGGGGTGCGCCCGCCGTGGCGTGGGGTCAGCGAGAAGCGAAAGCCCGCGAACCGGTGCAGGCTGGTGCCGGCGATGACCAGCGGCGCCAGGGCCGGAATCTCGCGCTCGACCAGCTCGGCGGTGAAGGTGTGCTCCTCCAGGATGGCGGCATCCGACCAGCGCCCGGGCCGGTAGAACTTGGCGATCAGCGGCGCGCCCTCCTCCAGTCCGACCTGATAGACCCGGTTCTCGTAGCTGTTCAGGGCCAGCAGCCGCCCGTCCACGACGAAGCCGAGGGATTCGACGGCATCGAGCACCCGCTCCGGGGTCAGGCCGTCATAGGGGCGCGGAAGGGGCACGGTGGCGGGGCTCTGGTCCACGGGTATCGTCTCGCTGGCTAATGACAGCGCCTATTCTGCCGCAACCGCGCCGCGGCCGTACCCGCTCGGGCGTCCCGGCGGGGCCTCCCGGCGGCCCAACCGCGGCGCCCGGACTCAGGACTCAGGACTCAGGACTCAGGACTCAGGACTCAGGGGTCGAGGGTCGAGGGTCGAGGGTCGAGGGTCGGGCGCGGTGGACACCGGGTCGATATGTTCGATGCGCAACTGCGGGTTGCGCAGGCCACGGTATTCGTTCACATCCAACCGGTAGACCAACTGCCGGCACCCGCCCAGGCCGCTGCGGTGCGCGGCCAAGTTGAAGCCGATCGCCTCCAGCGGTGGGCCACCGGGGGCACGGGCACGAAAGCGCAGGTGACGCTCCGCCACCACGCGCACGGCGCTGACCGCGAACGGGCCGTCGAACAAGGGCTCGGCAAAGCCCTTGCCCCAGGGGCCGGCCAAGCGCAGTGCCTCAGCCGTGGACAGGGTCATCAGGGCGCCGGGCAGTTCGCCGTCGGACCAGAGTTCGCGCGCCGCCGGCTCCGCCCCCAGGACGGCGCGTACCGCGCTGGCAAAGGCGTCGCGAAAGGCATCGAGGTGCGCCGGCGGCAGGGTCAGCCCGGCGGCCATCGCATGCCCGCCGTAGCGCTCGATCAGACCCGGCTGCGCGCGCGCCACGGCATCGATACAGTCGCGCAGATGCAGCCCGTCCACCGAGCGCGCTGAGCCGCGCAGCAGTCCGTCCTCCGCGCGGGCAAAAACGATGGCGGGACGCTGATAGCGCTCGCGGAGGCGGGCCGCGACGATCCCCACCACGCCCTGGTGCCAGTCAGGATCGTACAGGCAGAGCCCGGCTGGCAGACCGGCGCCGTCCAGGCTCAGCCCGGCGATGATCGCCTCGGCCTGGTCACGGATGCCCGCCTCCAAGGCGCGTCGCTCGGCATTGAGGGCATCGAGCTGACGGGCTAGGCACATCGCCTCCAGCGGCGTCTCGGTGGTTAGGCACGCGATCCCCAGGCCCATGTCGGTCAGGCGTCCGGCGGCATTCAGCCGCGGCCCGGCGGCAAAGCCGAGGTCGCGGGCGGTGACCCGCTGGACCTGGCAGCCGGCGATCTCCAGCAGCGCCCGCAGGCCGTGGCGGCATTGGCCTGCGCGGATGCGCCGCAGCCCCTGTTCGACCAGGATGCGGTTGTTGCGATCCAGCGTCACGACATCGGCCACCGTGCCGAGGGCGACCAGGTCGAGCAGCGCGGCCAGATTGGGTTCGGGCCGCCCGGGGCGGAACCAGCCACGGCGACGCAATAGGGTGCGGGCGGCGATCAGCACGTAGAACATCACCCCAACCCCGGCCAGATGCTTGCTCGGAAACGCACAGCCGGGCTGGTTGGGATTGACGATGGCCGCCGCCGGCGGCAGGTCCGCCCCCGGCAGATGATGGTCGGTGATCAGGACCGGGATGCCCAGTGCATTGCAGCGCGCCACCGCGGCCACATTGCCGATGCCATTGTCCACCGTGACTAGGAGATCGGGGCGCTGCGCCGCAGCCGCCTCGACCACTGCCAGGCTGAGGCCATACCCGCCGCTGAACCGGCTGGGGGTCAGCGAATCCACTTGCGCCGCCCCCAGTGCACGCAGCCCGAGCAGGCCGACCGCGGTGCCGGTAGCGCCATCGGCATCGTAGTCACCGACGATCAGGATGCGCCCGCCAGCCTGGATGCAATCGGCCAGCAATGCCGCGGCCGCATCGCTGCCGGCCAGGGCGGTGACCGGCAGCATGTCGGCTAGACCGCCGGCCCGGGGGTCCATGGCAGCCTGCCCGGCGCTTACAGCCGCCGTGGCGCGATTGCGATAGAGCCGCGCCAGCAGCCCGTCTAGGCTAGTGACGGCCCCCTGCTCCTGCCCGCGACGGCGGATGCGCACCGGCAGCAGGTTGTCCGCGGCCACGGTCGGTGCCGCAGGCAGGGATTGGGCTGGAGACGCTGACGCCATCGGCCAAGATTAGCATGGTCGCTGCAGACCACCGCCAGCCCGGGGCGCCATCGCTGGCGGGGCCAGGCTGATAGAATACCCGCGCATTGCAGGGCCATCCCTGGCGCGGCGGCACAGCCTCGGCCGGACTGCCCCCGACGCGCAACCCGATCGCGGCCCGGCCCCCGCCGCGCTAGGGCATGCAGCCGCCCGTGGCCGCCCCCGATCCCTTCTTGCGACGAAACCTTTTGCGACGATCGAGGAACCCAGATGGATGTCAGCATTTTCGGCAGCGGCTATGTCGGGCTGGTCACCGGGGCCTGCCTGGCCGAGGTGGGCAACCATGTGCTCTGCGTCGATGTGGATGCCGATAAGGTGGCGCTGCTCAACGCCGGCGGCGTGCCGATCTACGAACCCGGCCTGGACGAACTCATCAGCCGCAACCGGCAGGCCGGCCGGCTGGAGTTCACCACCGATGCCACCGCCGGTGTGCGCCATGGCCTGTTTCAGTTCATCGCTGTCGGGACCCCGCCGGACGAGGACGGCTCCGCGGATCTGCGCCATGTACTGGCAGTGGCTGCCAGCATCGGCGAACACATGACCGATTATCGCATCATCGTGGACAAATCCACGGTGCCGGTGGGGACCGCGGACCGGGTCGGTGCGACCGTGCGCGAGGTGCTCGCCCGGCGTGGCCTGGACCTGGAATTCGATGTCGTCTCCAATCCCGAATTCCTGAAGGAAGGCGCCGCGATCGAGGATTTCATGCGCCCGGACCGGATCATCGTCGGCACCGACAACCCGCGGACCGGCGAATTGCTACGCGTCCTCTACGGGCCGTTCAATCGCAATCACGACCGCTTCATGCTGATGGATATCCGCTCGGCGGAGCTGACCAAATATGCCGCCAACGCCATGCTGGCGACCAAGATCAGCTTCATGAACGAATTGTCCAACATTGCCGAGGCGGTCGGCGCCGACATCGAGATGGTCCGGGTCGGAATCGGCTCCGATCCGCGCATTGGTTATCAGTTCATCTATCCTGGCTGTGGCTACGGCGGCTCCTGCTTCCCCAAGGATGTGCGCGCGCTCGAGCGCACCGCCGCCATGCTCGGCTATCAGCCCCAGTTGCTGCAGGCGGTCGAGGCGGTCAATGATCGCCAGAAGGCAGTCCTGTTTCAGAAGATCAGCGAGTATTTCCACGGCGACCTCGCCGACAAGGTCATCGCCCTGTGGGGGCTCGCCTTCAAGCCCAACACCGACGACATGCGCGAGGCCTCCAGCCGGCGGCTGATGGAGTTGCTCTGGGAGGCCGGCGCGCGGGTGCGCGCCTATGATCCGGTGGCCGGCGACGAAGCCCGGCGTCTCTATGGCGAGCGACCCGAGTTGATCCTGGTCGATAACGAGATGGACGCCCTCGCCGGGGCCGATGCACTGGCCATCGTGACTGAATGGCCGCAATTTCGCAGCCCCGACTTCGCCGGCATCAAGGCGCGTCTGCGCCAGCCGGTGATCTTCGACGGCCGCAACCTGTTCGACAAGGCCCAGATGCGCCTGTGCGGCCTGGACTATCACTCCATCGGCCGGCGGCCGGTCAGCAGCGCCTGAACCAGCCGCCGCTGGACCTCTTCAGCCGACCGGCCTCGCACCTCCTGCGGCGCGGCGAAGCGCATCCCAAACCCGCCCACGACATCCTGGCAGACGACCATGTACAGCCTCTGCGTCCGTGACCACATGATGATCGCGCACAGCTTCCATGGCGAGACCTTCGGGCCGGCGCAGCGGCTGCACGGCGCGACCTATCTCGTCGATTGTGAATTCCGCCGCCCCACACTGGACGCGGATGGCCTGGTGCTCGATATCGGCCGCGCCGCCATGGTGCTGCGCGCCGTGCTGGCCGAGTTGGACTATCGCAACCTCGACGAGGAACCCGCCTTTCGCGGGCAGAACACCAGCACCGAGTTTCTCGCCCACGCCATCTTCGCGCGCATGGCAGAGCGCATCGCCGCCGGGGAACTCGGCGAGCAGGCGCATGGGCTGACCGCCCTGCGGGTCAGGCTGGCGGAGTCGCACATCGCCTGGGCCGCCTACGAGGGGCCGCTGCCGGCAGCGACCGCGCCGCCGACCGCCGGTGCCGGGTCCTAGAGCACCAACGGATAGGGGACCAGCGGCGCCATCTGCGCGCACCGCTCCTGCCACAGGCTCCGATAGCTGCGCCCGAGTTGCGGATGGCGTTCTGCCGGGGCAACATCGGCCAGCGGACCGAGTACGAAGGGATAGGCGAGGATCTCGTCGCGGGGCAGATGCAGCCCGTCGATCACGCCGGCTTGATCGCCGTAGGTGAGCAGATCGAGGTCCAGGGTGCGGGCGGCAAAGCGATCCGGCCCACGCAAGCGGCCGTGGGCCTGCTCGATCGCGCGCAGGCGGGTGACGATGGTCACCACCGGTAACGCGGTCTCGATGCCGGCCACCAGGTTCAGATAGGGGGGGGCGCTGGCGCCGACCGCGGCACTCTCGTAGACCGGCGAGAGCACCAGGTCGCCGAAGGCGCGCCTGAGATCGGCCACGGCACCGCGCAGGGATGCCTCCCGATCGATGTTGCTGCCTAAGCTGATCCAGCAGCGGTGGGAAGCGCTGGCCGCTGCCGGCCCGATGCCCGCATCAGACATCGGTGCAAGCGGGCGGCGTGCCGCGCTCGATGATCACCCCGACCCCACTGGCGTCGGTAACCGCGCCGGCCTTGTTGAGGGTCAGGCGCACCCAGGGCACGCCGAACTCCTCGCGGATCAGTGCACAGCAGCGCTCGGCGAGGGTCTCGACCAGCTCGAAATGGGCAGCGCCGACGAATTCCTTGAGCCGCTTGGCCACCGCCTTGTAATCGAGGGCATCGTCGATACGATCGCTCGCCGCGGCGCGGGCCACGTCGCTCGCCATCTCGATATCCAGCACCACCGGCTGGCGGATCTGGCGCTCCCAATCATAGATGCCGATGACGGTCTCGATTCGCAGACCGCGCAGAAACACGATATCCAAGACCCACTACCTCCCGGTTGCTCCGCGTCGCTGCCAGCCGGCCGGCCGGCGGCTGCGATGTTACCGTCCGGTTGCCGCAATGCAACCGCAATGCGGCGGGCGCAGGCCGTGCTTGACCGGCGCGCGCCGAGCACGTCCAATGTGCCGCCATGAACACCATGCTGCTGCTTGCGCCGGGTCTGATCCTCGGCGCCTATCTGCTCGGGTCCATCTCGAGCGCGATCCTGGTCTGCCGGCTGCTGGGGCTGCCGGACCCGCGCAGCGAGGGCTCCGGCAACCCGGGCGCCACCAACGTGCTGCGCATCGGCGGCCGCCGGGGCAAGCGAGCCGCAGCCATCACCCTGCTCGGCGACAGCCTCAAGGGCCTGCTGCCGATGCTCGCCGCGCATGCCTTGGGCGCCGCGCCGCTGGTCCTGGCGCTGGTGGGGTTGGCCGCATTCCTCGGCCATCTGTATCCGGTCTTCTTCGCGTTTCGCGGTGGCAAGGGGGTTGCGACCGCCCTCGGGGTGCAGTTCGGGCTGTATTGGCCAATCGGCCTGGGGGTGGCCGCGATCTGGCTGTTCGTGGCGCGGGGGCTGCGCATCTCCTCGGCCGCGGCACTGACCTCCATGGCCCTGGCGCCGGCACTGGTGTGGGGGCTATGGCCGCTGCGCGGAGACGGCGACACGGGCATGCTGGTAGCGATGCAGGGACTGATCACCCTGCTATTGTTCTGGCGTCACCGCAGCAATATCCGCAACCTGCTCAGCGGCACCGAGGGGCGCATCGAGACCGGTCCCGGGCCAGGTTAGGGGCAGGGTCCGGCGGCCGGTCCCCTGATCCCGCTAGCGCATCCGGCACCTAGTGCCGGGGCGTTCAGGGCCATCCCCCGAGTTGGTCGCGCCGCGCCGGCACAGGCCAAACCAGCGGCCCAGCCGCGCCGGCCCGATCCGGTATCTGTTTCGTCATCGACATGGTCCCGCAGGACGCGATCCTGCGGGACCCTCACTTGCAGTGGCACTTGCAGTAGTAATCGCTGATCGGCGTTTGCAACTGCCTTCGCATCCTGCCCAGCGGGAAACGCTGAATTCCTCCGCGTTGAGCTAGGCCATCTCGGCGGGCAGGTGCCCACGCTGCTTCATCAGGTCGAGGATGTACTTGGTAAGGATCAGCTCCATCGCGTACATCATCTTGCCGCCAGGGATGACCAGCGTATTGAAATCGCTGATCATGGAGCCGTCGATCAGGCCCTTAAGCTGTAGCTTGTATTCCACGGCAGGCTTCGGTTTCTGGAAGTGGATCATCACCAGGCTCTGATCCGCGCTGGGGATCTTGGTCACCGCAAAGGGATTGGAGGTATCGGTGATGGGGATGCGCTGGAAGTTGATATGGGTGTGGCTGAACTGGGGCAGGATGTAGTACATATAATCGTACATGCGCCGGTAGATGCTGTCCTTCACATCCTCTGGCCGGTAACCACGGGTCTGGATGTCGCGGTTGATCTTCTGCACCCATTCAAGATTGATGGTGGGACAGACGCCGATCAGCAGGTCCACCTCTCGGGTCATATCGATATCGCCAGCGACGACGCCGCCGTGCAGGCCCTCATAGAACAGCAGATCGGTATCCGACGGCAGCGGCGTCCAGTCCGTGAAGGTGCCGGGTTCGACCCCGTGGCAGGCGGCTTCTTCCTCGTTGTGCACATAATAACGGCGCATGCCGGTACCGGTCTCTCCGTAGGTCCGGAACAGCTCCAGTTGCCTGTCGAACAGATTCCCCTCGGGGCCAAAATGGCTGAGCATGCGGCCATCGGCCTTGGCCTTTTCCAGTTCCGCGCGCATGGTCTTGCGGTCGTAGCGGTGAAAGCTATCGCCCTCGACGAAGGCGGCCTGCGCGCCGACGCGATGAAAGATATATTCGAGGGCATTGCGAACAGTGCTGGTGCCGGCCCCGGATGAGCCGGTGACTGCCACAATCGGGTGCTTTCTGGACATGGTCACTCCTCCTCGCTCTTCTTTGCGTGAGGGAACCACTGAAGAATTCAGCGGCTCCCCGGGCAGGATGCCCCGGCATGGTCAGCGGCGCTCAGCCGCCGACCATGCAGACCCCGCGGGAGCGCATCCCGGGGGGCCGTGCCGATGTTCGCAAGACAAGAATGGCCAATCATCGGCATCTCCTTGGGCCTGCTAGCAGGCCGGGCGACAGCGCGGCATCGAGGGCTAGGTGGCAATCCTCGACCACCGCGGTGCTGGTGTCCTTGCTAGGCTATCCGGCGGGCCAGGTCAATATGCATTCGTCGCCTGGGCATGGGTCGCGAGGTGCCGAACCAGGCTCGCCTGATCCCGGGGCAGTGACCGCTATCACAACCGGCGCCTCCAGAATGAAATGGTGATCAATCGCTGCCGGCAGGTGCTGGCTGGATTCATGAACCCGCCAAGGCGCCGGGAGTGGACGCGGAGCGGCAACAAGGCAGGGCTGGCGGCAGTCACGGAAAGACCGCCGGGGGGGTTGAATCGGGATCGCGTCCCGTTCCCGGATGCTGCAAATACCGAGGAGCAGGCCAGGCGATTGGGGTCGGCATAGCGGATGCCGGGCTAGCGCATGCGTGCACTGCCGCATGGCAGGGCCCTTGAGCAGGCACGGCCGCTGGGGCCAAGTCGCCGGTTGACGCCGGCGATCTCTCGGTTGATCTCAGTCAGGCGTCGGTGCCGGCTTGCGCCAGCAGTAGAACCGCATCGGGGGGATGTTGAACAGTTCCATTTGGGTCTCGGGCCGGCCGAGGATGGGGGCACCAAGCCGGCCGACATGCCCGCGGAATTGGTAGGCAACGAAGCGACCGCCGGGGGCCAGGCAGTCGCCAATCGTCGCGATGATGGCGGTCGCCAGTGACCTTGGCATGGTGGAGAAGGGAATACCGGAGATCACCGCATCTGGGGCCGGCAGGCCGTGTTCGGCGAGGATGGCCGCCAGGTCGGCGGCGCTGCCATGATGGACCAGCAGGCGCTGATCGTGGATTTCCTGCAACAGGTCGGCAAAGGTCGCATCCAATTCCAGCGATAGCAGCCGTGCGTCCGGGCGCAGGGCAGCGAGGATGGCGCGGGTGGTGCCGCCGGTACCAGGACCGAGTTCAACGACCTGGTGCGCTTCCGCAAGCCCGGCGGCAGTCACCAGTCGACGTTCCAAAAAACGGGAACTTGGGATGATCGAGCCTACCTGCTCCGGACTGCGCAGAAAGCCCTGGAAGAAGTCTAAACCGCGGACCGAGCGCCGCACCTCGCGTCGATCTGTCTGTTCCAACATGCGCTATACCCCCGTTTCGCCCCTGGATGATCGCCGCGGTCTGGCCGCGGTGCTGTTGCAGAAGGCGTGAGTCTACCAGTCTTCAACCGCGCCCGGCTGACTCGCTTCCGAGACCAACCCAAGGTCCGCTCAACCTGGGACAAGTGATCATCGGTGTTGCAGCAGGCGGCGCGGGCAAAAGGGGGGAGGACGACGCGCGGGGGTGGTTCAGCATTGCTGGCGGGTGGTCGTTACGCACCAGACGCGTGCAGGGCGAGCATGGATCGCCGCCATCACGAGGCGTCGGCCGGCGCGGCGAGGGTTGACGAGGGCCGGTGCCGGTAGCCTGGCATTGCCAGGCTACCGGTGCGGGCGCAAACGGCCGGTGTGGTCGAGCCGCCGGCAGCGGGGATGCGATTCGGCATCAGCCCCCGAAATTGGCAGACACGAAGGACCAGTTGATCTTATCCCAGATCGCTTCGAGGTACTTAGGCCGGGCGTTGCGGTAGTCGATGTAGTAGGCATGCTCCCAGACATCGACCGTTAGCAGCGGGGTCTTACCGTCGGTCAGCGGACAGGCGGCGTTACTGGTATTGACGATCTCTAGACTGCCGTCGGCGGCCTTGACCAGCCAGGTCCAGCCGGAACCGAAATTGGTGGCGGCGGACTGGCTGAATTGCTTCTTGAACTCGTCGAAGGAACCAAACTTGGCGTCGATGGCCGCAGCGAGGGCTCCAGTGGGCGCCCCACCACCGGTGGGGCTCAGGCAGTTCCAATAGAAACTATGGTTCCACACTTGGGCGGCATTGTTGAAGACACCACCGGAGGCCTGGCGGACGATGTCTTCCAGCGCCATCGACTCGAACTCGGTCCCTGGGATCAAGTTATTGAGGTTGTTGACGTAGGTTTGGTGATGTTTGCCGTAGTGGAAGTCAATCGTCTCGGCAGAGATCACCGGCTCCAGTGCGTTCTTCTCGTAGGGGAGCGGGGGAAGTTGGTGTGCCATCTGAATCTCCTCGCGGGTTGGCTAAGGTCTCAGCTCGACACGGACAGTAATGCCCGCCGTGGGGGATATCAAGGCGGTCCCCACTGGGCCACGACCCGCCGCAACCCAGTGCTGGCGTGCGGCCAAGCACGGTCGCACCCAGGATCGGCTGCGGCCAGCGCCGAGAACAGCCCTAGCCCAGCGCGTGGGGAAGCCGCACCCCGCGGTCATCTCCCGAGGTCATCTAAGGCTTGCCTCGCCGCGGAAGCGTCGGGATACTAGCGAGATGAGCTTCGCCACCTCCCTGACCAACCAGTTCCTGATCGCGATGCCGGGTCTGAAGGACCCGAACTTCGCGCGTACGGTCACCTATGTCTGCGAGCACACGGACCAGGGGGCCATGGGCATCATCATCAACCGCCCCATGGACATCCGCCTCGGGGAGGTGTTAGAGCAACTGACCATCGAGGCCAGCACCCCCGACATCGCCGCTGTCCCGGTCTACCTGGGCGGACCGGTGCAGACCGATCGCGGCTTCGTGATCCACGACGGGCCGATCAGCTTCGATTCGACCCTAGCGGTGACCCCCGACGTCCGGGTCACCACTTCTCGCGATATCCTGGAGGCGATCGCGATGGGTCAGGGGCCTGAACGTACCCTGATCGCACTTGGCTACGCCGGCTGGGGCAGCGGCCAACTCGAGCAGGAACTGAGCGCCAACGCCTGGTTGAGCGGTCCCGCCGATCCAGAGGTGCTGTTCGCCCTCCCGGCGGGGCGCCGCTGGCAAGCGGCAGCGCAGTTGCTTGGGGTGGACCTCAACCTGTTAAGCGGCGAGGCCGGGCATGCCTGAGGCATGCTCCGAGCCTTTGTCTGGACCAGGCCGAGCACACTGGCTGCCGTGCTGAACGCACACCGCTTTCCCGCCCAGGTCCCCCGTCGCGAATGGTAGGTGTTCGCAACCAGACCAGGCTGGCGGCGATCGTCGCCGACCCGAGTGACCGGCGTCCCGCGACCGGGCTGCAACAGCTGGTCGACCCCGCGCTTCGATCCTAACCCAGCACCTAACCCAGCACCGCTGCGCTAATCTACGCCCCAATTTGTCTACGCCCCAATTTGCGTCCAGATCCGCCTGCCGAGCTACCTGCCCCGGCATGTCGCCACCCATCGCCTTGACCACGCAGATCGGCTCCACCCTGCTCGGCTTCGACTACGGGCCGCGCCACATCGGCGTCGCGGTCGGGCAGACCCTGACCGGCACCGCCACCGCCCTGACGACGGTGCGGGCACGCGGACAGCGCCCAGATTGGCAGCGCTTGGAGGCGATCGTCCGCGAATGGCAACCCGCCGCTGCCGTCGTCGGGCTTCCCATGCACATGGACGACACCGAGGAGGCACTAGCCGCACAGGCGCGCCGCTTCGCCCGCCAGCTCGAGGGGCGCTTCAGGCTACCGGTCCACCTGATCGATGAACGCCTGACCAGCCTGGAGGCGCGTCGCCAGCTCGGCCTCAGCACCGCCCGCAATGCCCCGCCCGATCCGCGCGTCGATGCCTGGGCCGCCAAGCTCATCCTGGAGACCTGGCTCGCGACCACCGCCCCCGGCCCGCTATCCCCAGCCAATGAACAGCCCGACCCATCCCAGCCCGACCCGGCCTGACCCTCGCCCCTGGCAAGATGCCGGTCAGGTGATCGCGGCCATCGACGCGATGGCCGACCAACTCCGCAGGGTCTTTGCCGAGCGCGACATTGAACGCCCGCTCATGGTCGGTATCCACACCGGCGGGGTCTGGGTCGCGCACCGCCTGCACGCCCTACTGGGCCTGCCCGATCCCCTCGGCCAGCTCGATATCTCGTTTTATCGGGACGACTTCACCCGCATTGGTCTGCATCCGCAGGTGCGCCCGTCGGACCTGCCGGTGGCAGTGGACGACCGTCACATCTGCCTGGTCGACGATGTGCTGCAGTCGGGGCGCACCATCCGCGCGGCCTTGAACGTGCTGTTCGACTACGGCCGGCCGGCCTCGGTGCTGCTGGCAATCCTGGCCGAGCGCGACGGGCGCGAACTGCCGATCGAGCCGACCGTGGTCGGCCTGCGCGCCCGGCTGGCCCCGGGCGAGCAGATCAAACTCACTGGCCCCGAACCATTGGTACTAGAGCACGGCCGGTTCCCCCGCGAGCGCCGCCGGGCAGCGGCGGAACCCGGCGCACCCCGGCAGGAATCCGGGAATCAACCATGAGCGCCGCCACCTTCATTCCCCCTGCCGCGCGCGCGGACGCGCGCCGACTGCAGCTCGATGCCGAGGGCAACCTGCGGCACTTCCTGACCATCGACGGTCTCGACCGCGCGCTGCTCACCGAGATCCTCGACCGCGCCGAGGGCTTCCTAGGGGTCGCCCGCCAGGCGGTCAAGAAGGTACCGCTGTGCCGCGGCAAGATCATCGCCAACCTGTTTTTCGAGAACAGCACCCGCACCCGCACCACCTTCGAGCTGGCCGCCAAACGCCTCTCCGCCGATGTGTTGAACCTCAACATCGGCGCCTCGGCCACCGCTAAGGGCGAGACCCTGCTCGACACCCTGCGCAACCTCGAGGCGATGCATGTGGATATGTTCGTCGTGCGCCATGCCGATAGCGGCGCCGCGCAGTTCATCGCCGAGCATGCCGCCCCCCGTATCAGCGTCATCAATGCCGGCGACGGCCGCCACGCCCATCCTACCCAGGGCATGCTCGACATGTTCACCATCCGCCAGCACAAGGGCGGCTTCGCCGACCTGACCGTGGCCATCGTCGGCGATCTGCTGCATTCGCGGGTGGCGCGCTCACAACTCGCCGCGCTGCACACCCTCGGCACCCGCGAGGTGCGCATCATTGCCCCGCGCACCTTAATCCCGGCCCGAGCTGCCGAGGTCTTCGGGGTGCGCGTCTTTCACGACCTCGATGCCGGTATCGCCGATGCCGATGTGATCATCATGCTGCGGCTGCAGCGCGAGCGCATGGACGGCGCCTTCCTGCCCAGTGAGCACGAGTATTTCCATCTCTTCGGACTCACCGAGCGCCGGCTGTTTATGGCCAAACCGGACGTCATCGTGATGCACCCGGGGCCAATCAATCGCGGCGTGGAGATGGATTCGCAGGTCGCCGACGGCGCCCGCTCGGTCATTCTGGAGCAGGTCAGCAACGGGCTGGCGGTGCGTATGGCGGTGATGTCCATGTGTATCGGCACCCAGAACCTGGCCTTGGCGGCCGCAACGCCGCCAGGAGCCGGCCATGCCTGAGCGCTGCATCAGCATCCGCGGCGGCCGCCTGATCGACCCCGGCAACGCCGTCGATAGCCGGACCGATCTGCACCTGGCCGACGGCCGCGTGTTGGCCATCGGTGCGGCTCCGGCCGGCTTCGCGCCGAAGCGCGTCATCGATGCCACCGGGCTGGTGGTCTGTCCCGGCCTGATCGACCTCTGCGCCCGCTTGCGCGAACCCGGCCTGGAACACAAGGCGACCATCGCCAGCGAGAGTGCCGCCGCCGCCGCTGCTGGCATCACCACCCTCTGCTGTCCACCGGATACGGACCCGATCATCGACACCCCGGCGGTGGCCCAGTTGATCCGGCGCACGGCCCAGATCCGCGGACTGGCGCGAGTGCTGCCAGCCGGGGCCCTGACCAAGGGTCTGGCCGGGGAGCAGATCAGCGAGATGGCGGCGCTGAAACAGGCCGGTTGTCCGGTGGTCAGCAATGCCGACCGCCCGATCCGCAACGCTCGCGTCCTGCGGCGGGCGCTGGAATATGCCGCCACCTTTGGGCTCACTAGCCTGCTGCATCCCGCCGATGCCGATCTCAGCGAGGGGGGACTGGTCCACGAGGGCCTGGTCAGCACTCGGCTCGGGCTGCCCGGCATCCCAGAGGCGGCCGAGACGGTCGCAGTGGCCCGCAACCTGGCCCTGGCCGAGCAGACCGAGGCGCGCATCCATTTTCGCGGCCTCTCCACCGCACGAGCAACCGCCATGCTGGCTGAGGCGCGCGCGCGGGGGGTGCAGGTCAGCGCCGATGTGAGTGCCCATCAACTGATCCTGTGCGAGCATGACCTGGCCGACTTCCGCGCCAACGCCCACGTCAGCCCGCCGCTCCGCACCGCCGCCGATCGCGCCGCCCTGCGCGCGGCGGTGGCCAGCGGCGAGATCACCGCCATCTGCTCCGACCACCAACCTCATGAACCGGACGCCAAGCTCGATCCCTTCCCCCAGACCCAGCCCGGCATCAGCGCCCTGGAGACCCTGCTATCGCTGGTGTTGTCGCTGGTGGACGACGGCGTGCTCGGCCTGCCGGCCGCCTTGGCCTGCCTGACCAGCCATCCGGCCGAGATCCTCGGCCGTGGGCTGCCGGCAACTGCCGAGCGCATGCCCGACTGTTCGCTGGGGCACCTGCACGTCGGCGCGATCGCCGATTGCTGCCTGTTCGACCCGGCCGCGCGCTGGCAGGTCAGCCCCGCGCGCCTGCGTAGCCGCGGACACAACACCCCGTTCCTGGGAGCCGAACTCACCGGGCAGGTCCGCTATACCCTCCTTGCCGGGCGCATCGTCTTCGAGGCCGACCCCGAGCACCATCGCTGAACGGCGGGTGCGCGGAGATCAAACCGCGCGATTCAGATGCGGGCCCAGGTGCGGGCCCAGGTGCGGGCCAAGGTATGGACGGGTATGGTCAGTGAAACAAACCAGCGAGTGCTCACGACCAAACTCATCCCTTGTGCGATTACGATTGCGACAATGATTGCGTTTAACTGATTCTAGACTCGTGACTGACCACCCACGCTTGACGATCGCTCGGGGCATCATCCGCAAACCGAGCCGGCCGGGGCCCCGATGATCAGTACCTTGGCCCCTCCTGGACGCCTGCCACGGCGGCCTCCCCAAGGCTGGACGAATGCCCCTGCTCGAACTCGAGCAATTCGAGTACCTGCTGCAGCATCCGGGTCAAGGCCTGCTCGGCGAGCGGACTGAGCCGATAGTTAGCATAGCCGAAATCGGCGCCACCGGCAGTCACCAGCCAGGCCTGGGGGTGATGGCCGTAGAGGGTGTCGCACCAGGCGAGCAACTCGCGCGGATCGTGGAAATGGGCCATGGTCGAGGGCGCACTCGGGTCCGGCGCCAGCGGTCGACAGCGAACCTCGCCGGGAGCGCTGTCGGCGGCTGCGTCGAGGAAGATCACCCGCTCGACCTGGCGCAGGTCATCGACCAGTTCGGCGGTCAGGATATGGCGGGCCTGCACCGTGATGTCCGGCGGCAAGTCCATCGCCGCCAGCCGGTCGGCAGCCAGCGGACCGATGGCGTCATCGCCGCGGATGGGGCTGCCATAGCCGATGATCAGGGCGCGCATAGGGTTACCTTGGCGGAAACAGGACGGTAAACGCGCAGGCGAAACCGGCGCGGCGGGCGGGCGGGCGGGAAGGCGACCGGGAGACTGGCAGCGTGCCATCCATGGCACTCGGCGCGGTCCCGGCGCGGGCGGAACCCAGGTCGGCTGGGGCCGGTGTGGGTCTGCTCAGTCGCGGCTGAGGCGATCGACGATGTAGCCGCTGGCATCGCGCAGCTCGATGACCATCGGCATCTGACCGAAGGCGTGCGAGGCGCAGGAGAGGCAGGGGTCGTAGCAGCGGATCACCGCCTCGACCCGGTTCAGCATCCCTTCGCGCAGGTGGTTGCCATCGACGTAGGCGTCGGCGACCTCGCGGATACCCTGATTCATCGCCAGGTTGTTGTGCCCGGTGGCAATGACGAGATCGACCCAGGTGATGAGGCCGTCGTCGTCGATCTTGTAATGGTGCATCAGGGTGCCGCGCGGTGCCTCGGAGACGCCGATGCCCTCGTCGCGGTTGCCACGGGCACGGGCGCGCACGCGCGGATCGAGGATGTCAGGGTCCTTGAGCAGGCGCTGCATCATCTCCAGGGAATAGATGATCTCGACCAGTCGGGCGTAATGATAATGAAAGGCCGAGGTCACCGGCCCGCCATCATCCTGCAGGGTGCGGAACTCGGCCAGGGCAACATCCGCGAAGGGGGTGCCGCAGGTATCGGCATTATTGAGCCGGGCCAATGGTCCGACCCGATAGATGCCCTTGGGATAGCCCATCGGCTTGTAGTAGGGGAACTTCATGTAGGTGAAGTCCTCGACGGCCTCACCAACGATGCGCTGATAGTCGCTCGGCGGCACCATGTCTTCGACGATACGGCCTTGGGCATCCTTGATCCGGATCAGGCCGTCATAATGCTCCAGGTTGCCCTTGGGCGTGACCAGAGAGAAGAACATGGTCGGCTTGGTCCCGAAGTGGCTGATCTCGTCCTTGAACTTGGGCACCATACTCTTGTAGAGCGCGAAGGTCTCCTTGGCGATCTCTAGCCCTTCCGGGATCATCTTGAGGATCGCATCGCGCTTCTCGGCACTCAGCGCCTCGCTGACCCCGCCGGGGACAACCCAGGTGGGGTGGATCTTCTTGCCGCCTAGGATCTCGATCGCGGTCTGACCGATCTGGCGCAGCCGGATGCCTTTGCGGGCAAGGTCCGGGTCCGCCTCCATGACCCCGAAGATGTTGCGCTTGGCTGGGTCCGAGTCCCAGCCCAGCAGCAGGTCCGGCGAGGACAGATGGAAGAAGGACAGGGCATGGGACTGCACCATCTGCGCCAGATTCATGATCCGCCGCAGCTTCTCGGCAGTGGGCGGGATCTTCACCGCGAGCAGGTCGTCGCACGCCTTGTTGGAGGCGAGCAGATGGCTGACCGGGCAGATGCCGCAGGTGCGCGCGGTCAGCGCCGGCATCTCGCGGTAGGGGCGGCCCTCGCAGAACTTCTCGAAGCCGCGGAACTGGGTAAGGTGGAAGCGGGCATCCTCGACCTCGCCGGTATCGGCCAGTTGCAACGTGATGCGGGCATGGCCCTCGATGCGGGTGACCGGTTCGATGCTGATGGTGCGGCTCATGGGTGGTACCAGTATGGCTGGGGTCTGGATGGCAACACCGGGGGCGCGGATTGGTCGGCATTGCCGACGTTCGGTTCCGGCGGTTGCGGTGCTGCTCCCGTTGCTGGCCAGCGCCGTTGCGCCGACCCGACCGGGCGAAAAGGGGCCGGTCGCTCCCCGGGGCTCCGAGGCCGATCCCGGTTAGAGATCCCGGCTGCAGATCCGGGCGCCCCGCGGGCGTCACACCGAGCCTGCGATTGGGTCTGGGCAGGGGTGCCAGGCGCTACCTGCGACATTAACCCTCGACGGTCACGGCCCCCGCGGGGGCTGCTTCACCTGCTGACGTGCTGCACGATCACCTGCCGGGCCAGGGCCGCCTGTTCGACCCCGATGTCAGCGCGCACATGGATATTGGCGCCCGGGTCCACCCGATTGCCACGCTGGCGCTGGAAGGTCGCATGGGTCTCGCGCCCGGCCGCGGTGCGCAGCGTCACCGTCACCGGGACCTCCTTCTGTTTGCCGGTCCAGGCGTTGGCGTCTGGCACCGCGCCGGTGACCTGCAGCAACAGTTCGATTTGGCCGTCTTCGCGGTCCAGGGACTTGTACAACACCTTGAACGGGCGCTTGTCGAGATAGTCATCGAAGGTCCAGACCACCGCGTCTTCCCCAGGGACGCGGAGATCGGTCTCTTCGGCCACCACCCCAAAGGTCGTGCTTTCCATGATCTCAACGCGCTCGAGCAGGTCCCGATAGCGCTGCTCCAATTGCTGGACCCGCTGCTCGACCTCCTGCAGCGAGGGCTTTTTGGCCATGGCCCCCGCCGGCAGCGCGGCCAGCAGGACCGCCAGTGCCAGCGGGGCGCAGCGCCGGCCGCCGGAGACGGCGATTGCCCAGACTCCAGCCCAGGCTCCAGCCGGGATTCCAACACGGGTTCCAACCGGACCTTGCCCCCTTGCGACAGGGCTCCCTGTGACGACAGACATACTCAGGCTCCAAAGCGGGTAACGGTGATCGGGTCCGGGGTTCGGCCCGCGATCAACTCCGACAGGACGTAAAAGATGGCATCCGCACACGGCGGGCAGCCGGGAATGAAGACATCCACCGGGACGACGGCGTGCAGCGGCAGCACGGTCTTGAGCAGCCGCGGGACCCCCTCGGTGGGGATCTGCGGATTGTGATCAACGTTCTCGCGATAGGCACGCTCGATGACAGCATCGAGCTTGAACGGGTTGCGCATCGCCGGGACGTTGCCATTGACGGCACAGTCGCCGAGACTGACCAGCAGCTTACAGTGTTTGCGGAAGGCCTTGACCTTGTGCAGGTCCTCCTCGTTGCTGACCGAGCCCTCGAGGATGCCCAGGTCCACCTGCTCCGGCAGGTCCTTGGCATCGACCAGTGGGCTGTAGACGATGTGGATACGATCGGCCAGATCCACGAGGCGTTCGTCCATGTCGAGGAACGACATATGGCAGCCGGAGCAGCCATCGAGCCAGGTGGTGGCGACGGTGATCTTGCCGGGAGCCGGAGGCGTTGCCGGCTGAGCGGCGGCGGTCGGCGCCGCGGTGGTCGCGGGGCTGTTCATCGGATGTGTCTCCGGCGGGCGAGGATGGGTAGGAAATGCTGGTCTTTGACCATCTCGCCAGCAGAAGTGCCTTGTTTGGTCAGCGCCCCGGTGGGGCAGACCTGCACACACTTGCCACAACTGGTGCAGGTGGTGCTGTCGCCCCAGGGCTGGGCGAGGTCGGTGATGACCTTGCAGTCGCTGCCGCGGCCCATGACGTCCCAGGTATGGGCACCCTCGATCTCGTCGCAGACCCGCACGCAGCGGGTACAAAGCACACACCGGTTATGGTCGACGCGGAACATCTCATGGGAGCTGTCCAGGGCGTAGCCGGCATTGCGATAGGGCATGCGCACGTGATCGACCCCACAGGTCTGGGCCAGCCATTGCAGTTCGCAATGGCCGTTGGAGACGCACACCGAGCAGACGTGGTTGCGCTCGGCAAACAGCATCTCAACCAGGGTGCGTCGGTAGCGGCGGAGCTTTTCGGTGTCGGTGCTGACCTCCATGCCCTCGGCGACGCGGGTGGTGCAGGCGGCGAGCAGCCGGGGGACGCCGGCGACCTCGACCACGCAGAGTCGGCACGCGCCGATCACTGACAGCCCCTCCATCCAGCACAGACTGGGAATGGGGATCTTGTGTTCGCGACAGACCTCGAGGATGGATTCGTCTTCGCGCGCGGAGAGGTCCTGCCCGTCGATCTTAAAGGTGACGACGCGAACGGACGCGCTGGGGGCCGGTAGCGGCATGGCTGGCTCCTGGAGGATGGCTGACGATCGGTGCCGGCGGCGTGCTGCGACCGCGGGGCGCTGTTGGCCGGGTGGTCCCGGCTTCTTGGGCGGTGTCGGTCACCGCTGCCGAACCGCACCGCCAGTGCCAGCGCCAGCCAGACCATTGGGGTCGGATTCGCGGGCCCGGGGGCCGGATCGGGTGTCTTGGCACCTCGGCACCAGACGCAGCGCCAGTGGATAACCATGAGCGCAGACGCTGCCGCCGCGATGCGGAGGTTTCTAGTTCCGCGTACGATTCTCAACCGCATCCGGTACCCGGTGCAACACCGGGGCCAGCGTCGTTATTTCGCATCGGCGAGGGGGTCGGGGCGGGTGCCCGATCTCGCGATGCCGCGCCCCTGCTCTCAGGTCGGTCTCGGGATGTGCCCGTTTTTTAACACGATACCGCAAGCCGGGCTGCCAATACAGCAGCCAGCCGACGAGCGCCGCCTCGCGCACGCCGTTGCGGCTACGGGTCAGCGACACCGGTCGGCGCGCCCCATAATTGACGGGGTCGGGATCGATGGCGCCTGCGGCAGGCTTCCGCCTGCGGCGATGGGCGTGCACCATGCCAGCAAGTCACCCAGGCTGGCCCCAAGGCTCGCCGAACCCCCCGACTGCTCGCCAGACTGCTCAGTGGATTGACAGCGAGCCCCTCAGCCCTGGCGCAGCCGGCGATTGCGCATCGCCTCGTAAAACTCGGTGATGGCGAACCAGAGCACCCCAAGGAAGATCATCCCGTAGGGAATGCGTCGCCACAGCTCGGGCTCGGCTCCCTCCGGCAGCGGGGTGATGTAGCTCATGGCCATGCCCACCACCATGCCACCCCAAAACAGCAGCATCGCCACGGGGACACGGCGCCCGGCGAGCCGAAACTGGAACCGATACGGCTCGACCGGCTCCTGCTCGGCCGCGGCCGTTGTCGGCGCGGAGGCCGGCTCCTGGTCCGAGGCGGCAGCGGCTGCCGCGGCCGGTGCGACGCTCGCCGCGTTGACAACGCCGGCAATGGGGGCGCCGCAATGCGGGCAGGTGGGCGCCCGATCCGAGACCTGGCCGCCACATTCGGGACATGAGATCAAGGCCATAGCATGAAACCTTTCGCGTGTGAGCCCGCTTGGGCGGGCGGAAGAGCAAGCTGAGCCGGTCATCGGGGCACCCCGATGTCGTGACGGCCGGCCGCCGCTGTTGTCCAGGCCGCCTGACCGGCAAAGACCATCGATACGCTGGCCAGGCCCGCCGACGGTCGTCCGGTCGCCGCGGTCAGCAGCCGGCCGCTACCGACGGTATCAAACCAAGATGCCTCATTGCGATCAAGGCTATACCGACCACGCCCTTGCGCCGGCTCAACTGCCTGCCAGCCGGGACTAGCGAGCGGATAGACTGCCGGCCCCGATCCCGACCCGATCGCGTCCCGCCCCGGCGGGGAACAAGGTCGGGACCGCAGCCGGAGCCGCGATCCGGTGCCAACCGCCAATACAGGAGCCGCCTTTGTCCTCACCCCGCCCTGCCAGCGTGCTCGCCGCAGGCATCTGCGCCCTGGTGCTGACCCTGGGTATCGCCCGCTTTGCCTATACCCCGATGATCCCACCGATGCAGCAGCAGACCGCGCTTGGCGAGGCCCTGGCCGGCTGGCTCGCAGGCTGGAACTATCTCGGCTATCTCACCGGACTGCTGCTGATCACGCGGCTGCGCGACCTGGTGCTGAAGGACCGGCTCTACCGCCTGGGGCTGCTGCTGGCGGTGCTGACCACGCTGATGATGGGCCTGGGCGAGGCGCCCTGGCTCTGGGGGCTGAGCCGCTATCTGGCCGGCCTCAGCAGCGCCGCCGGGCTGATGCTCGGCTCCGGGCTGATCCTGCACTGGCTGCTGCGCCATGGGTATCGCAGCGAGCTGGGCCTGCACTTCAGCGGGCTGGGCCTAGGCATCGTCCTGGGCGCGCTGCTAGTGGAACTGACCCTGGGCTGGCTGGACTGGCGTACCCAATGGCTGGTGTTGGGACTGGTCGGGGCACTCCTGCTACTGCCGGCCTGGCTGGGGCTGCCGCGCCCGCCCGCGGCCGCGTTGAATGCCGCCGGCACCAGCGACGACGCCAGCACGCCCGGTACCGAGCCGCGCCGGGCCTGGTTGTGGCTGTTGCAGGGGGCCTATCTGTGCGCTGGCTTCGGGTATGTCATCAACGCCACCTTCACCGCGGTGATCACCGAGCAGCAACCGGGCCTGGCCGGCCAGGGGGTATGGATGTGGCTGCTGGTGGGGATCGCGGCAGCGCCGGCGCCGCTGCTGTGGGACCGCATCGCCCGGCGCCTGGGCTATCTGCCAACCCTGCAGACAGCCTGGGGGTTGCAGATCGTCGGCATCCTGCTGCCGGTCTGGTCGTCCTCGCTGGCAGCGGCGATCGCCAGCGCCCTGCTGTTCGGGGCCACCTTCATCGGCATCGTCTCCCTGGTGCTGACCATGGTTGGGGTGCGTTATCCCGCCCATCCGGCCAGCATCATGGCGCGGCTGACCATCGGCTTCGGGCTGGCCCAGATCATCGCCCCGGTGCTGGCCGGGGAGCTGGCCGAGCGCACCGGCCACTTCGACAGCGCCCTGCTCGCGGTGGCGGCGCTGATGCTGATCGGCCTCGGCTGCCTGCTGACGATGCAGCGCCTGGAGCGGCGCACTGGACGCCGCCGGCCCTGATTGGCCCTGGAGCGGCCAACCCCTTCAATCTAGCGCGGAGCGCTCGAGCAGACTGGCGATGAAGCGCACCGTGGGCGCGCGCCGGGCGGCCAAGCTGGCCGCATCAAGCCGTTCCACGAAGCGGCACAGCCAGCCCGGATCGCGCCGGCAGCGGGCCAGGATGTAATCGATCGCTGGCTGCTCCAGCGGCAGCCCGCGATCATCGGCGGCACGCCGCAACAGTTCGGCCCGCCCGCTGTCGTCGAGCGGGCGCAGGCCATAGACTGGTCCGGCGCCGAGGCGCGAACGCAGGTCCGGCAGCCGCAGCGCGAGCTGCGCCGGCGGCTGCCGCGCCGCCGCCAACAGGCGACGGCCGGCCTCGCGCAGCCGGTTGTAGAGATCGAACAGCCCGCGTTCCCAGGCCGGCTCGCCGGCGATCGCCTCGAGGGCGTCGATGATCACGCCATCCAGCCGTTCCAGATCGGCGAGCACCGCCGGGGTCAACGCTGCGTGCCCAAGGGGCAGGTACAGCACCCCGCGGCCACGGCGGGCCAGGTCGTCCGCTGCCCCCTGCAACAGGTGGGTCTTGCCGCTGTGGGCCTCGCCGTGCAGGAACAGGCAGGGCTCGCCGTCGCCGCCCAGCCAGTGGCGCAACGCCGCAAAAGCCTCCAGATTGCCGGCGACCACGAAGCGGTCGAGAGCACCGGCGGCAGGGAGCCGCAGCGGCAAGCCGAGTTGACCCATGACGGGCAAGGAGCGCGGCCAGCGGCGGTGCCGGCTGCCGGCCCCGATCTCAGCGGGCCAGGGCAATCGCGGTGCGTGCCAGGCGCCGGCCGAGGGCCTGACACAGACGCGTCTCGGCCGCGGTCAGCGGCAAATCATTGTTGGCCCCGGCCAGATGCGAGGGTCCATAGGGGGTACCGCCAGCCTCAGTATGCAGCAGATCGGTCTCGCTGTACGGCAGCCCGAGCAGCAGCATGCCGTGGTGCAGCAGCGGCAGCATCATCGAGAGCAGTGTGGTCTCCTGGCCACCATGCAGGCTGGAGGTGGAGGTGAAAACCCCGGCGGGTTTGCCGGCCAAGGCGCCGGCGAGCCAGAGTTCGGAGGTGCCGTCGAGGAAGTATTTCATCGCCGAAGCCATGTTGCCGAAGCGGGTCGGGCTGCCCAGCGCGAGCCCGGCGCAATCCTTGAGATCGGCGGGCTCGGCATAGGGGGCGCCGGCATCAGGCACGCTATCTGCCACGGCCTCGCAGACTGTGGACACCGCCGGCACCGTGCGCAGACGCGCGGGCAGGCCGCCCTCTTCCACGCCGCGGGCGACCTGACGGGCCATCTCGGCGGTGGCACCATAGCGGCTGTAATAGAGGACGAGGATGTACGACATGGGAACCTCCGCGGGACCATCGGGATGGGATCGGCGCCGGTGCTGCCGGGCGGGCCTGCAGACCAAGCCCTGACCGGGACGCACGCCCGGAATTGTCGCACGGCGGTAGCGGCCGGCGCAGTGGCCACAACCGCCGGCGACGCCAGCGGCTCAATGGCGTGTGGCCGGGCCGCTGCTCGGCACCGCGTCGGCAAATAGCTCGCGGGCATCGACGGCGTCGAAGCGGTAGTCGCGGTTACAGAACTCGCAGGTCACCGCCACCGCGCCCTCGCTAGCGATGATGGCCTCGATCTCGCCGCGCCCGAGGGCGCGCAGGGTGGCAGCAATGCGCCCGCGCGAGCAGCCGCAGCGGAAGGCGACCGGCTCCGGCTCGAACAGCCGCACGTCCTCCTCGTGGAACAGCCGTCGCAGCAAGTTGGCGACCGGCAACTCCAGCAGTTCTCGCGCGCCGACGGTACCGGCGAGCAAGGTGGTGCGGTGCCAGTCGTCGGCATCGGCGACCGCCGCGGGGATGCGCTGCAGCAGCAGTCCGGCGACGCGCTCGGCGTCCACGGCAAACCAGAGCCGGGTGGGCAATTGCTCGGAGTTGGCAAACCAGCCCTCCACCGCTGCGCCCAGATGCGCACCGGTCACCGGCACCACCCCCTGATAGCGCTCACCCTGTGCAGGGTCGATAGTCATCACCAGCAGGCCGCTGCCGACCTGGTCAGTCAGCGCGCCGGCCGGCACCTCGCCCTCCCAGCGGGCGAGGCCGCGCACGGTCCGTCGATGAGTGGCCTGGGCGACGATGCTGCGCAGCGGGCCGTCCCCCTGCACCTGCAGGATCAGCGAACCCTCGAACTTGAGGGTGGCGGCCAGCAGCAACACCGCCGCCAGTGCCTCACCCAACGGCCGCTGCACCGGCACCGGATAGGGATGGCGCGCCAGGACCGCCTGCCAACTGGCCTGTAGTTGCACCAGTTCGCCCCGCACGCCGGCGCCTTCGAGGATGAATCGATGCAGACTGTCGGCGTGCATGGGGACTCCTGATCCTGAGCTGAACCTGATACCGATCTGTAAAGATGCCGATCTGAAACAGGGGTGCTGGTCCAAACCGGGAATGCTGGGCCTGCGGGCGGCTGGAGGTCGGGACCAGTTGCAAGCGGTTCGAACCGGCGCGGCAGGGCCACTCACTGGACCCCAGGATGCCGGACACGGCGACCGTATTCGACCAGCGCCAGTCGCCACAGTTGCCCCTGGCACGACTGAAAGTAGCCGGCGCAATCGTGCATCACGCAGCACCCCGCCTTCGACGCGCGGGTCGTGTACCTGACATACGGCCCGATCAGAACAGAGGAGAGACCAGATGAGCAAGCTGTCACCACCGGTCATCAGCCCAGCCATGGGCCCAGTTGCCACACGCTGCCGCCGGCGACCGACCCGGTCGCCGGTCCAGTGCATCGCGCCGTCATCGACCCCGTTGCGGCCATGGGCCCTGACCGGCAGCGCGCTGCTGGCGCTGTTGCTCTGGGGCGGCGGCTGCGCCAACCATCGGCCGGTGATCTATCCCGATGGCCGCGCCGCCGCGGCCGATATCCGCGACTGCGAGCGCCTGGCCCGGGCCGCCGGCGCCACCACCGGCCACGGCGCCCGGGTCGCGCGTGACACCGCCACCGCTGGCGCCGCTGGGGCGGCG
>REDK01000047.1 GCA_007693535.1 Chromatiaceae bacterium | reverse complement strand
GGATCGCCGCACTTGATGCTGGTCTCGGTGAAGCGGCCGGCGATCGATTTGCGATCGGGGCAGGGCTGCACGGTCTGATCGACCGCCTGATCGGCGTCGGGACCACTGGCCGGGGCGGTGGGTTCGCTGCGACCGGTCACTCGACTCATCCTGCACGGGCTGGCTGCGGGTGGCTGCATCATGCCGCAATCGCGGCGCGCGGAGAATAGCCAGCGGCGCCCTGGCGGCGTGGCGGCTGTCGTCCTTGATCATGATCGCGACTATCCGCCGGTGAGTCCCGCGTCGTCAGGGCTTCCAGCCCTAAAGGTGTCAGGCCAAGATGGCCTGAGGACGCAGTCGGCCGCCCACTTGGTCGGAGTGATGATCAAGGCCCGGCTGTCCGCCCCGGCGCAACCGCTAGCAACCGCCAGCAACCACCGGCCCAGCAGCCGCTCAGGGTCGAACCGGGTCGACCGAGGTCGTACCGGTGCCCGCCGGTACCCCGTCGGTACCTGAGCGCGGTGGCGGCACGCAGCGGGCGGATTGTCTGCGTGGCGCCTGGCATCGGGGACGCGCTGCACCCTGGGCGGTCATGCCATCGCCTCAATGGGCCGAGAACAGGTCGCGCAGCTTGCACAGCAGAACGGTGGGGTCGAAGCCCCGTGCCGGCAGGACCTCGCCGTTCAGCACCGCGGTCAAGGCCTGCCCTGCATCCCGTTCGCTGGTCAACAACACCTGGATGCCGCGCCCGGTCATCCGGCGCACGAAGCTGTCGCCGGCGCTGCCGGCGATGATGACCTCGATACCGTCGAGCGGATGCGGGCCGTCCTCGCGCCAATGGTGAAAGACCTGTCGCTGCTCCAGTTCGACCTGCACCGGTGCTGCCGGCAGCGCCGCGCTGTCATAGAGTAGCCAATGCCGGGCCTGGCCGGCGTGCCGGGCGACATCGGTGTAATCATTGGTGGCGACGGCGATCTTCATCCTCCAGGGCATCGAGCGGCAGCGGGCGGCGGGTCGGTGATGGCTGACCGTGCGGCAGCGGCCAAGCAGGGTCACCGTCACCGTTCATTTCGATCCAGGGCGCCGTCGAGACTGGCGCGGTCCGCAGAACCGCGGCGATCGATCATCCTAGAAGCGGCAGTTGAACGGCCCCCAGGGTGCGTACCGCCGTCCGGCAAGGCACAACGAGGCGGAATAGTGATTCTATTCCTACGCGTTGTCACGCAGCCGGGCGCCGCGCGGGGCGTGCCCTGGGGGCCGTAGCGACTCGCACCCGAGAGGTGGTGGAGGGGCGAGCGCAGAATTCCAGACCAGTCAATCACTTGTGTAAACGCACGAAGCGGTCAACTGCCGCTTCTAGGATCATAGCCGCCCGTCCCAGCGCGCATCGAGCCCGGTCTGGGCAGCGATCGGCGCACCAACCGCGCGGCCACGCCGAGGCGGTCGGCCGATCCCACCCGGCGCGCCACGCTGGGCGCTGCGGTTGTCGCGCCGGGGGTTGCTAGGGTAAGTGCGGTGCGCGCCACCATCGCCCTGATCACCGGTGCTGCCCGCGGGATCAGCGCCGCTGGCTTGGCTTCTGGCGCGCTGGGGCCGACTGGACGTGCTCGTGAACAATGCCGGCATCACCGGATTCGAGCCCGGCGCCGACGGGACCGTCAATCCCAAGGACCCGGAGCACGTCAGCTTGGTGGACTGGCAGGCCGTGCATCGTACCCATCTCGACGGCGTCTCCCTCGGCTGCCGTGCGGCGATCCGCGCCATGCGCCCGGCCGGGCAGGGCCGGGCAGCATCATCAACCTCTCGTCGCACTCTGGTCAGGTCGGCATGGCTGGCGCCGTGACGGTCCCGGCGGCAGCCGCTGGGCGCGGCGATTGATCGTGACCCTTGCTGCGTCATCAACGGGCTCTTCGAGCCGGCCTAGGCTTCGAGTTTGATCAGCGGGTCTCCTGGTCATCGCCATCTTCTGCCACAGCGGGGGCCGCCGCCCCTGCTCTCGCGCCTGCCCGCTGTGCCTGCAATCTCCTCTCAAACCCTGCCGAAGCACGTTCCGACACCTCCGAGCTGTCCGCGCCGCTCGCGGTTGCGCCTTGACCAGCCCTCTCGCCCTCGCTAGCCTCTCGTCCTGACGCTGCCTTGGGCTCGCAGATTTCCTATCAGTCAATTCGATCCGGCACGCTGCGCATGCCCGCGCCGTCGCCGCGCTGGTTGCGGCCCGCGCCGCGGTCTTGGCGACCCGCGAGGCACATGCTCAACTGCCCCGCAACACCGCTCCGGAGACCGGGGCGGACCCGCAGATCGGGAGGACCGAGTCATGTTGCAGATGCGCCGGGAGCAGATGGATGCCTTCGGCGCCGCGGCCCGCCGCGGCTTCGAGCAGCAGATGCTCGTGCATTTGGCCGAGTTCTCGCCGCCGCTGTTTCGGGCAGTCGGGCCTGAGCCATTGCGCCTCGCGATTCGCCTCGGCATGGAGCGGGCCGCCGGCTACGGCTTCACGACACGTGGCCCGGTACGGCTTTGGCTCGAATCGGCGCTCTTGTTTGGCAGCTTCTTCGATACCGACCCGCAGTACCCGCAGATCGGCGCGCTGCTGGCCGATGCCGATCAAGCCCCGGAGATGGCCCGCGCCGAGCGCCTGTATGCCTGGATCAAGGACTATCGGGCGCGGGTCGCAGGCCCGGATGACGCCTACACGCTTCGCGCCCTGGGCAACCTCGCCGCCCTCGCTCGCCAGCCACTGGACTGGCCGCCGGAGCATGTCGTGCCGGCGCTGCTCGCCGAAATCACCACAGCCTATCCGGAAAAGGCCGACTTCGTTGGTCAGGAGGCCCTGACCGCGCTGATCCGCAAGGCCATGGCCGGCGCCCGCGCGCAGCACTTCACCAACAGCCGCGGCATGGCGCTGGTCCTGGTGCTGATGCTGGCATTCGGCCATGGCTGCGGCGCCGATCCCCTGTATCCCTGGATTGCGCGCACGCTGCGCGACCCGGTCATCACCGATCCGGCGGCCCGCGCCCAGCGCCTGGAGAAGAAGGCCCTGACCTGGCTCCGGCATGTGCTGACCCACTTCGACGTCGCGCTGCCGGCATGAGCGGACGCAGGGAACCGTCGCCGCCCGCCGACGGCAGCGGATCGGCCACCGGCTGCGACAGCAGCGTGCAGTCCTGCCCCCATGCCAAGTCGCTGAAGGGCGAGGTCGTCGCGGTGACCTGGGGCAGCGACATCAAGACCTCCCACCGTCAGGCAACCATCGTGGCGCCGCACTGGGAGGTGGGACTCGCAGTCTACGACGGCAGCGGTTCAAAGCGCGCTGGGGCCTATCTGATCGAGGGTAAGGGCAAGGACAGGCTGAAGGTCAAGGTCCGCATCACCGAGAACATCAACGTCTCTGGCGACAGCACGCTGTCAGGCCAGCTCGGCACGCTGAAGATGACCGGCACCTGCCCGACCGCGGTGGGCGAGCACGAGGTCAACGCCAAGATCGAGAAGCGCCCGGATGCAATCCGCCATTTCCAGGGCGATGTGTCCTGGGGCCTGGAGGTCCCGGACCTGGCCGCGTGCATCGGGCTCGGCAACAGCACCCGGCTTGAGGTCTTCGTGATCCTGGATGACCCGGCCGGCTTCTACGACCCGCCCGGCGTCTGGGTGGAGGCATTGCGCTTCGTCTGCGACACCGTCGGTGCCAACGGGCTCAAGACCGGCGCCGAGGTCGTCGCCAAGGTGGCGACTTATTTGCACGGCAGTCACGGGCTCGGCTACGACACCCGCCGCGGTGCACCGGCCTACGGGGTGTCTGGCAGTGGCGGCACCTTCAAGCTCAAGGACTATCTCGCCGCCGCGGCCAGGGTCGTCAACTGCTATGACCAGGCGGGCGGCGTGCAGGCGCTCTGCGGTGCCGTCGGCGTCGACACGACTTGGTACTACCTGGACCCGTACGGCTTCATCAATACCACCAACCTGGTCGGCGTCGGCAACTGCAACAATCCGTTCTTCCTCAGCAACGGCTCCAGCGCGGTGGTCCCGGCCGACGACCCGAAGCGCACCGCGTTCGGCAACCACGCCTTCTGTGGCCTCGCCGGCAAGGTGCTCGACGCCTGCGCCGGCCCGCACACCGGCACCGAGACCAAGGCCCAGTACTGCGCCGCGGCCATCGATGCGACACCGGCGCTGTATGCCCGTTACAGCGGCTTTCGCCCCGGCACCGCCGCCGACATCGTCGAGCCCGGCGGCATCACCGGTCTCGCTTGAGCGATGGGCTGGCGCCTTGGGCCGTTGCTGCTGCTGTGCCTGCCGGCACTGGCCGGCTGCGCCGAGCCGGCGGCCGAGCGCGCGAGCGCGCCGTTCGAGCCGGTACCGGCCGAGACCGTATCGCCGCGACAACCGCAGAGCACAAGCCCGATGGACAGCGCAAAGATCGACCGCTTCAAACAACGCATCGGCTTCGACGCCGCGTTCGTGGGCGAGCCCGCCGAATCGGTGGCGGTCGCCTGGCCGGATCCGCGCATGGCCCCCGGCATCGACCTGGCCCAATGGAGCCTCGCCGGCGATACCACCTATCCGACCAGCGGCGGAGTGCTGCGGGAATGGGTGCTGCGCCAAGGCCCGCGGCAATTGAGCATCGCCGTCTTCGTCTCATCCGTGGGGGCGGAGCCGGCGCGGCAGTTCCTGCTTGCGCGCGCCACCGAGAACATGCTGGTCGACGCGCCCTATGTCCGGCTTCCGGACGGCCCTGGCACGCTGGCGGTGACGCTGCCGGAGCCGGTGCCGACCGACCTGATCTGGGTCTTCCGCAACGTCGCCATTCAGGTCCGCGACGATGACGCCGGGGTCGATGTGCCGGCTATCGCCCGCTGGCTACAGGGCACCGCCGAGCGCGGCATTAAGCCCTATCCGTCGGTGCGCGCCCGGTTGCCAGGGCCGCTCGCGGCGACACCAGCGCGCGCCGTGGTCGGCGAGCCGATCGCGGTCAGGCTGCGGATCGACGACCCGGTGGTCGCGAGCCGCTGGATGATTCGGCTCGACGACGACCGCCAAGCCATCAACGTCTCGGCCCTTGACCGGCTCGGCGCGACGATCGAGGGCCTTGCTCCCGGTCGGCTTGTGCTTGGCGTGCTCGCGATCGACAGCAGCACGCTGCTCTCCGTGCGCCGCGACGTGCCATTGGAGATCACCGCCGCGGCCGGTCGTCCCTGAGTCCCCTGAGCCCGGCGGGCTCGGCAGCATCCACAACCGCTGCCGGCGCCTCGGCGCGCACGATCGGGCCGGGCTGCAGCGCCGGCTGTGTTATCGTCCCCGAGGCCGCCCCGGTGCAGCGCATCCTTGCCCAGATCGGCGAGCCCACCGAGCCACCGCCGATCGCCCCCGCCCGCGGACCATCCGGTTGGGACGCTGCGCCCGAGCCGACGCCGCACTTGGACCGCATCGCCCAAACGGAACCAGGCTTCGAGTTTGACCAGCGGGTCTCTTGGTTACCGCCATCTTCTGCCACAGCGGGTGCCGCCGCCCCTGCTCTCACGCCTGTCCGCTGCGCCTGCAATCTCCTCTCAAACCCCGCCGAAGTGCGTTCCGACCCCGCCGAGAGGTCTACGCTGCTCTTGGTTGCGCCTTGACCAGCCCTCTCGCCCTCGCTCGCCGCTCGTCCTCACGCCGCCTTGGGCTCGCAGCGGCGGTTGTATTTCCTATCCGTATCCGTTATCCGTGATCTGTTATCCGTTATCCGTCTCGAAAAAGGCCGCGTCTTCCAGAAGCGCACCGGCTGGACCGAGCAGGTGTGCGAAGGCGCCGTAATCGCCGTCTTTGTCGTACCTGTGCAGTGCCTGGAGCCAATCGGCGATGTGCAACAGGCCGGCCAAGTCATGCACCGGAGCCTCACCGCTGCCAGGATCGAAGGCGCCATACCAGATACCGCCGATCCTCGCGCGGCGCACACTGCCCAGGTGCAAGGCGGCAAGGATCGCGAGCATCGGCAGATGCCGGAAGCCATGGGTGACATCGAGATCGACGCGGTCGTCGGCCTCGACGTGCGCGGCCATGATCCGCAGCAGCTCCACCTGTTCGGCACTGTCGCGAGCGTAGGGGATGCGTTCGAGATGCGCGTCGCACAGCCCAGGCGCTCGTTCAGGATGGGAATACAGGGCGCCAGATGCTCGGCGACGACGCACTTGGCGTTGACGGCATCGATCAGCGCCAGGGCGGCCTCACTTCCCTTCTGAAAGGCGGTTTCGCCCTCGACGAGGTGGTCCCACATGCTGCCCGTGGTACCGAGGATGATGAGGCGATCCGGGCGCAGACGGCGTTGCAGGAACCCAGCCGAAGAACGCCGTTGGTGGCTCGGTGGTCCCATCACCGAAATCGTAGCGTGCGGGACGATAGCCGCTCTCGGTCTTGGGAGTGCGTCCGAGGAATGCCAGAAGGATATTGGCCATAAATCATTCCGTATGATGAATGATGGGGAGGTGACAGGGTGAGTTCCTTCAACCATCATCGTATACTGAACGAGCCTGCTTTGCCGCCTTGCCGGGCGGCTCATCCCACCACCCATTCACCTCCCAACGCGCCTGGATATCGGCCAGCGCCTCGGCCTTCAGCGCTGCATCGGTCAGCTCCGACCAGGCCGTCGCCAACGCTTTGCCACGCAGTGTATCCGTCTCCGAAGCGCGATTCTTTTGCATCAGCGCGGCGATGGTGGTGTCGACCCAGGTGCAGGTCAGCCTGGTCGGCGCCCGTGGCTTCGTATCAAACAACCCATACCCGGTGCGGGTCTTGGCACCGATGCCGCGCGTCGACAAGGCCGCAATCAGCATCTTCTCGGCCAGGTCGAGCCAGCCGGGCGTGCCGCGCGGGCCTTCCAGCACGAAGAGGAAGCGCCCCTGCGCGGCGATCTGCGAATTGGGCACCGGGCTGTCGAAGTCGGTGGCGGGGGTCTGGCCTTCATTGCCGTAGTAGTCCAGATGGTGGGTGGTGACGATCTCCTCGACCAACGGGTGATCGGCGGAGCCCGGCACCCACCAGGCATCGTGGAAGGTCACGAGTCCCGACAGCCCTTGCGGATGCCCCTTGTCGGGATCAGCATCGACACCGAACAGCTCGTTGATGATCTCGGTGTGCTCGTGGCCGAACAGGCTGTCGCGGGCATGCGCCCGCACCACGCCCTTGACGCTGGAGCCCGGAATATAGGGCATCCCGTAGCTATGGCTGATCGCACAGCCGGTCTCCAGCATCCCGCCCCCGGTCAGGCCGATGAAGAGGCGCGACTCGAGCGCGAGCTCGAGCTGACGAAAGCGCAGCTGATCGGCGGTGGCGCTTTGCCAGCGCTGGTAGGCGTGGTGGTAGAAGGGGCTGGCCGGGATGGCGCAGATCTTTTGAATGTGCGCGGTCTTGGCCTTACGACCCTTGTCAGAATCCTGGTCGTAGAGCGCATAGCCGCGTTGGATCAGCAGCCCGGGATGCGCTTCGGGGGCAGTTGCATACAGCGGGCGCAGCACCTCGCGCATGAGTGGGGTCGGCATGCTCAGTCCTCCTTGTCGGTGGCGTCATCGCCCGTCGCCGTGACCCGCAGCACGCCTTGCACGTAACGCTTGAGCCAGCCGGACGCCTCCAGGGCGGCGCGGGTGTATTTGAGGGTCTGGGACAGATCGGCGCCGATAATGCGCTGATGCAGGTCTTCGCGACTGGGCACGTCGAGCGTCCCGCCGGCACGCAGCACGTCCCGCAGATCATCGAGCAACATCCAGTGCTCGGGGGCACTGGCGCCTTTCGCGAGCAGAAAACCCGATGCCTGGGCCAGACCATTCTGCAGAATCATCCCCGGCAGCTTGTGGGCGATGGCCCCGTATTTCTTCTTGTTGGATTCATTGCGGCGGTTCTCGACACAGCGATAGGCCGCTGTCGCCACGCGATGACTGCGAATCATGCGCCGGTCTCCTGTGTCAGCAGCCGCACCAGACCCCGCCCAACACCGGCTTGACCACCAAGTTGCAGCAGCGCGCCGCTCCCCAATGGCAGCTGCTTGCGCACCGCGGTTGCGAGCGCCTCGGCGGTACGGGGCTGGTTGGGCTCGTTGGAATCACTCAGCGCATAGAGTCCCCAGAGCACCGACTCGGCGGGCAGATGCTCCTCGAACCAGAGCGCGCCCTTCTTCACGGTACCGCTGTCCTGATCGATGCTGATGCGGGTGCGCAGCTCGGTGGCGGTTTCACTCAGATAGCCAAGAATGTCATCCGGCAGGATGGCGAAGCGCGCGCTGAAATCACCTTGCCCAGCGGCGTCGTCTGGATGCACCAGGGCGGCGATGGTCGTGGCCCATTCCTGCGTCAGCCCATTGCGTTGCGCCGCCAGGTCGAGGTCCTCCAGGACGAGGGTGTTCTCCAGCAGATTGACCGAGCCGGTCGCGACCAGGGCATGCTGCGCGTTGCCCGGACGAGGGATCGCGGGGGCCTTGAGACCAGCGCTCTCCAGGTCGCGGGCATAGCGGCGCAGGATGAAGGGCGAGGTCGCGTAGCAGAGGATGCCGGCCAGCGCGCGCACCGGCAGGACCAGCAGATGGGCATCGCCGACGGCCAAGGCGCCGGCAAAGCTGCTGGCATTGTCCTTGATGGTCCGGGGTCCGAACAGGGCGCGCTCCAGGTCGGCATCCAGAGCGCCGATCTCCTGGCGCAGCACCCCGCGCAACGAGGAGCCGGGCACGATCGGCAGGTGGGTGGCGCGGGCGCGGGCGATCGGCAGGTCGACCACGCCGACCGACTGGCCGGTGCCGCAATGGAGCGCCGAGAGGGTATGCAGATGGTAGAGTCGCGAGAGCATGGTGTCGTCCTATGGCAAACGAAGTCGAAGCGGCGCGGCGTTACACGCTCGGCGTCCAGGGCGCCGGGAGCGCGAGGCCGAAGCCGTCGCGGCGGTCCTGCTCCAGATCGCACAGGCTGGCCAGCCACAGCGGGGCCAGCGCCTCGGGTGACGGGGTGTCGAGCAGGCGGAACCAATAGGTGGCGCCCGCGCCAACGTGCTTACGGGTCGGGCGCGGCTCCTGGCGCGCCAGATCCCAGCCCGAAAGGGGCTGCCAGCGCTCGACGGCAGCGGCGATCAGTTGCAGCCGCACGCCGGGCGCGATGGGCGGTTCGCCGGTGAGCCGGTCATCAACCCTGGTATTGAGCCAGCCGGGGCGATAGCCCTTTTCAAACACAGCCGGGGTGAGCAGGGTCAGGGTCAGACCACCGGCCCTGTGGATGTCCTTGAACCAGGTGTCCGGCGGGGTCGGCCAGGCCGTCTCCGGCTCCGGGTGCAGACGCGCCAGGCGCCGTTCACCGCCCAGATGTACCAGAGCGGCGGGCAGCGGCTCGGCACAGCGCGCAAGCAGAAGCAGACGCGGGGCTTCAGGCTTCTCCAGCCACGGGTTGTCCGGTTCCAGATCAAGACCTTCGGTCTGGAACAACCGCCCGGATTCAGCCGCCTGGGTTGCGGCTTCGATGGCGACATGGGTGCGCTGATCCCCAGAGGGCGGCGTCCAGCCACGCGCGCTCAGCGTCTTATGATCGAGCATCCGACCCGTGCGAAAGGCGAGCAGATCCTCCCAATCCCACCAGGCAGGTCCCTTGCTGGCCTTGCCCTGAACCATTTCGGACAGGCAGACTGGTTGCAGGTCCGCGGGCAGATCGGCTCCACAGCCCGCCTCGAATGCACGGGGCTCGGCGCGCACGCAGCGCGCTGCCGTCCCCTCACCGAAGTAGTGGGCATCGGCGGGTTTCGGCGCGAGCAGCCGCACCCCACCACCCGCGTCCAGGCGCGCGAGTAGCGGGCCGCTCACGGCCAATTCTGCCAACTCAGGGTCAAAGGGTTTGCCGTGCGCGCGTGCCCAGGCGGTGCGCAGACAGCCGGCCAGGGTCGATGGCGGCGGGAAGCGCGGCGCATCGGCCCCGGCCTGATCGTCGAAGGGCCGGCCCGAGCGAATGATCAGTGGGGCCAGTGGCTCCAGGCTGACCACCGGGCTGGGCGCCAGCGACTGCAACGGCTGGCGTCGCGCGGTGGCGACGGGCTGGCGCCCCGTGTGCGCGTCAGTCGCTTGCGCTTTGCCGCGTTGCTGTTTGTCGTAACGAATCGACCCCTTGCGCTTGGGCTTAGCCATGCGTGCGTCCCTCGTCCTGGGCAGGCAGCCAATCGGGGTTGATGATCCGCTCCAGCGTCCAGGGGCAGGCTTGCGGTAGCTCGGACAGACCGGGCTCACGCAGCGCGAGGTCGCGTCCATCGTTCCAGGCATCCGCAAACCAGTCGGGGTCCGCGAGCGTGCGTTTCAGACTAGGGGTGCGCTTCACGCGGCGCGCAATGGCATCGCGCTGGGTCCGGATGGTGGATTCCCAGCTCGCGCCGCGCCGCTCGGGCTGGTAGCCCCATTTGAGCAGGTGTGTAATCAAGATCGCCCGGCGGCTGATCAGCTCGCGTTGCTCGCTCTTGCCCACGTCCTCGATCTCCTCGGCCAGACGCTCCAGATCGAGCTGATCGAAGCGCCCGGCGCGCAGTGCCTGCGCCTGTTGGTTGGCCCAGGCGACGATGTCTTGGTCATACAGGCTCGCAGCGGATGCTTTCATTGCCCACGGACTCCCAGGTCGGCGGCGGTGCGGGCGGACAGCCAGCGCGCCAGAATCAGTGCGTCGGCCACTTGGGCCAGCGGTTGGCGACGGGCCGCGGCCAGGATCTGCCTGCGCTGCAGCGCCGCCAATCCTGTGCCACCCCCCTCGGTGCGCGCGCGGTCGAGCATCCGCGCGACCTCGGCCTCACGCATGCCGCGCGCGGACTGACTGTCATCCTCACGCATCCAGGCCAGACGCCGGTCGATGGCGCGCAGGTCGTAGGCCACCCGGCTGGGCAGTTGGCCGTCGCGATAGGCGGCGGTGAAGGTTTCCAGGTCGGCAAGCGCCTCGGCGTCGTTCCAGTTAGCCCGCCATTCGATCTCGCTTCCAGAGCGAATCCCCAGCACGATGGCCAGCGCATTGCGTGTTTGATCGGCCGGTAATCCGTTGCCCTTGGCCAGATGCTCGGCATGACCGGCGCGTTTGCGCAGGGCGCCCAGAGGCTCCATCAGATGGCCGATGGCCAGCCCGACCGAGAGCGTGGGCTGCTCGGCGGCGTTGAGTCCCAGCGACTTGGCCACCGGCTCGAGTGCCTGCTCGAACGCCTGTGCCAGCGTCCGTGCACAGGCGAAGGCATCGGGCAGCGGCAGCAGGGCGAGCACGTCATCGCCACCGGAATAGATGGCGTGACCATGATGGTCGCGCACCAGCTCACGCACCCTGGAGGCAAAGCCGTGCAGGGCTTGGGAGATCGCCCGTGAGTCCTCAGCCCACTTGGCCTGTTGCAGCAAGGCGCCCATGCGGTCGCCGTCGGCCTTGAGGATCACGGCGTAGGGTACTGGCGCGCCCAGCGTCTCGGGCAATGACCGAATCGCCTGGCGCAGACGGCGCAAGGCATCGCCCTCCTCGGCACTGGGCGCGCCCTCGCGGCGGTTCGACAGGGCATTGTCGAGACGGAAGTCATAGAGCATCTGAGCGTCGTAGGGGAGCGCCGAGTAGCGGCCCTGATTGCCGCTGACGCGGGTGGCCAGATCCAGCCCGACGAGCGGTTCATAGGTGGTGCACAGAGCGCGCAGCTGAGCGGCGTCGAGCGTGCGAATCCAGGGATCAGCGGCCACGCGCGAGTAGGGCGTGAACTGCTCGACGTTGCCGGCCATCCGCTTCATCACGCCCAGGGCATCGAGCTGCTCGCCGCGCGAGAGGCCAAGTTTGCGCCGGTCCCGATGCCCTTCAGGCCACTCCTCGGGCTTTGGCAACACCGTCTCCATGGCGCCATCGAGCGAGGATTTCGGCAGGCCCGGTGTCTTCAGGGGCGCGGCGGGACGGAAATCGCGTGTCGCCTTGCGCGCGGCCAGGGTCGCGCCGAGCTTGGCACCGGCCTGGGCGTAACCCTCGTCCCCGGAGGGGATCTCGGCCCAGGCGGCAAACCCTTCCAGCAGGTCGCCGATCTGCGCTTGCCAGATCTCATCGCGCAGCTTGACCTTGAGGGTGGCGCGCGCCTTTTCACCCAGCTCGACCAGACGCTGGGCGGCGTCCTGCTTGGCCTGCTCACAGAGGGCACGGGCGGCGTCGGCATCCGGCAACTCGACCTCGGCGCGCAGGATATTGGCGATGTTGGCGCTGTCACCCGGTTCCCGTTGCGGTTGCAGCTCCTCATCCGGGTTCTCGGGACAGGGGAAGATGAGGCAGCCAGGTTGCGCCTCATGCAGCACGCGCGCGGCGGCACGCGCGGACTCCGACAGCAGCCAGGAGCCGCACCAGAGATCGCGGGTGCGCCGGGCCGCCTCGATGAGGCTCTGCACCGGCCCCAGTGATAGCGTGATGAGATAACGTGGCATGGGTCAGTCTTCCATGAAGTAGGCCAAGAAGGCGGTCAAGGGATCGGTGCCGCGCTTGGCCATGGGCGGGATCTGCGCGGCCAGACGCTGGCGCTCGGTCGGGTCGGTGGGCCAGGCCCGGCGGAATGGGCCGTTGCCAAAGCCAACCGGGGTGCTCAGACACGCGTTCCACCCCGGCAGACAGAGGACCGCCGGGTGCCACGACTGTCCGTTCCAGTAGGGCCGCAGGATCAGCGGACTGGCCATCCGATCCCCGCCCTCGGGCACCAACAGTTGCTGTGGTGGCTCACCTTTGTTCTCGTCCTTGAAATGAAACACGATCGGCAAGCCGAAGGCCGCGCGTGGAGAGGCGTTCGTCACTGGATGCGTGGGCGCATGGCCGTGTGAATGACGCCCGGTCTGACGTCGAATCGCATCCGGCTCCGGCCAGCGGCTCCGGCCCGGACGGTTCGGATCGTCACGCGGCGGATTGCGCCCGACCTTCACGGCCTGACGGAACTCGCGCAGCCGCGCCAGGCTCGCTTTCCAGGCCGCGTCAGGCGCCTTGGTGGCGGGGCGCAACAGCAACTGTCCGCCCTTCGCACGCACCTCCTCCGCTGTCACGGGATCGAGTTCTTCGACTCGGACCGCACCCAGACCACGTCGCGTCCTTGCGCCGACACCACCAAAGCTAGCCCACCAGCGCAAGGCCGTCTCGACTTCCTGACGTTGCGCTTGGCTCAGCTTGGGACCGAGTTTGATCCCCAGTTGAAAGCCGACTCCCGCCAGGGCCAACCGATGCGGGGCCACGGCAACGTCACGTTTATCTGGGGTCAGCTCGCCGCGCGCCGGGAACAGCGCATAGGGTTCCACCCAGTCGGCCGCGTCCGGCATGGTTCTGAGCTCGCCGGGCCTGTTGCGGTTGGCTTGATACACGAACGCCGGCTCGACCTTTACGCCGGTGACCTTGTCGATCCTGACCGAGACTTGGCACGCCGTCGGGCCCGATGCGCCAATTCCGCCCCAGATCGCCGCCTCGCGCTGAAACATCACCGTGGAAGACTCGAACGGTCCGCAGGCAAGGCGCCACCAGAAGCGCAGTTGACCGCGAAGGCCCGCCGCGCGAATCGGCATCTGCTGATCGATTTCAGCAGCTCGGACCCCGCCACCATACAAGGGCGTGACCAGTTTGCAGGTGTAATGGGTCCAGGGATCGGCAGTGGCGGTCGTGCGACTGTCCCAGTCAGGCAAGGCCGCAACGGGATCGAGAGCAGGATTGGATCGACGCATATCGGGTTCTCCGGGTGTCTTGGTGACCGAGACGACTCAGCCCTCGTATAGCTCCATGCGCACGAAGGGGGCAGAGTGGGCGCGCCGCTCGGCGACCACGCGTGCACCGGCGTCGCGCTTGCGGTTCTCGGTGAGCAGTCGGTCGTATTCGTCGTGATCGACGATCCGCCACACCAGCAACCGCCAGCTCTCCACTGAAACCAGATAGCGATCGCGGGTGTGCTCGCCGGGCTTGAGCCAGAACAAGCCGTTGCTCCAGGATTCGTGCCGGCCGCTGTCCAGATGTTCGCGGACCCGCGCGACCCGGTCCAGATAGGCGTCGGGTTTGCAGCCCTCGATGGCTCGGATCTTCAGCAGATCATCCAGGGCGCGGCGCGAGAGGAAGGGCACCAACGCGCTGGGACGCTCCAGCTCCTCCCAGATCAAGAAGCCCACCGGCGAGAGACTCACCTGGCCCCCGCCTTGATCCTCGAACAAGGGCTCGAGGGTCTGGCGATCATCATAGGGTAGGGCCGCCTCGAGCGCCGCGCGGGGGATCGCCGTCTCGTTCTGGATGCGCTCGAGCAGCGGGCGGATCGGCTCCAGTCGCGAGCGGGCGAACTCCACCGGCATCATCGGCAAGGGGATCAGCGCGCTCGACTGCTCGAAGATGTATTTGGCCTCGACCCCCTTGAGCATCCCGATCAGCACCGTATACGGCACCAGGCTCTTGAACCCGCCCGTGGGGTTGAGCACGCATTGCCCGGGGCCGTGGGCATCGATCTTGTGCAGCACCGCCTTCGTGAAGTTGAGTACGCCCCTGGCGCGGAAGGCGTGGGCATCGGTCACCTGCAAGCCCTCGATCACCTCGACCCGGCAGCGCAGACCCGGCCGAGCCTGCTCCAGATAGCGCTTAACAGCCCACGCGCAGGCCTGCCCATCGGCGGTCTCGGAGCTGAACAGCACCACCGTATCCTTGTCGTTCACGCCCATGCGGGCCAGCGAATGAATCTCGGCGGAGAGGTCACGTTTGAGTGCCGTCTCATCCGCCATCGAGGCCTCCTTGAAGCTCTGATAGATGCACTCGGCCGCCGGCTCGATTCCCCCCTGTTCCGCCACCCAGGCAGCATTGAACGAAGTGCGCTGGCCGAAGAACTTCTTGGCAGCACTGGTCCCGCAGGTGCAGAGATAAACTGACATGATTGAGGATGTTCCCGTGTCTGTGGTGCAGCGTTCTCGCCCTGTGTAGAGCGGTGCGAAGAGGCTCAATTGGAGCAGAAACAGTAACCAGGCCGCAAACCGCCATTCGGGGGCGGGCAGCCGGGGATGTAGCGCTGGGCCAGCGCCCAGCTCCCGTGCTCGAGGGTATCCCAAGCCCCCACCAGCCAACCGATCCCAGGACAGACGATCTCCTCGCGACTGGCATCGAATGTCTGCTCTGCCTCGGTTTGCCAGTGCGATTGGCGCAGGTCCGGTGCGCCCAAGACGAAAAAACTCAGAGAGAAAAAGGCCAGTGTCAGTAGGCCGAGAGCGACCCAGCGCAGCGGCCAGCCACGCACATAGGGACCCAGCAGATGCGCATGGATCTGACTCGACGCCCGCCGTTGCATGACACCATCGAGCCATGTCAAGAGCGCGGCATCAAGCAGCAGGATCGCCCATTGATGCGCATTGAGACGCAGGGCGAAGGACAACACGAGGACCGCCATGATCAGGACCGGGATCACCCTCACGGCGGCACCGAAGCGCCCGCTCCAGAACCAGCGGCGTGCGCGGCAATCCGCGCGTGGCCCCCGTCAGCAGCAGTCGACGAATGCACAACGCCGATTCATGCAACGCATGAGGCCACAGCGACGACGGGCCGCACCACACCAGCTTGCGAGGGACCGGAGCAAGACAGCAAGGATCGAGCGAGTCAGCAGAACCGGCATCAGGCACCCCGGACAACAGACATGGGTGCCGCCTAGGGTAGACGCTGATTGGCATGGGTGCGCGGCGGCTCAGTGGATCATGCGTGCGCGAGCCTCCAAGACGGTACGTCGCGTGGTCGATGCCGCTAAGCTCGGCATTGCCGAAAGGGCGACGCCGGGATGGGTTGCTTGCGGCCTGGGCGGCTGTGCAGTCGTGTCAGTGGGCCGAGAACAGGTCACGCAGCTTGCACAGCAGAACGGTGGGGTCGAAGCCCCGTGCCGGCAGGACCTCGCCGTTCAGCACCGCGGTCAAGGCCTGCCCTGCATCCCGTTCGCTGGTCAACAACACCTGGATGCCGCGCCCGGTCATCCGGCGCACGAAGCTGTCGCCGGCGCTGCCGGCGATGATGACCTCGATACCGTCGAGCGGATGCGGGCCGTCCTCGCGCCAATGGTGAAAGACCTGTCGCTGCTCCAGTTCGACCTGCACCGGTGCTGCCGGCAGCGCCGCGCTGTCATAGAGTAGCCAATGCCGGGCCTGGCCGGCGTGCCGGGCGACATCGGTGTAATCATTGGTGGCGACGGCGATCTTCATCCTC
>REDK01000121.1 GCA_007693535.1 Chromatiaceae bacterium | reverse complement strand
TTCGCAGGCGGGATCGCTCCCGCACCACGCAACACTCGGTTCCGGTGGATGGCCAGTCCTTGCCGGCTCGGGACTTGCACCCGGTGGGTCGCAAAAAGGAGTTTCCGATTCGCTTATCCGTTCGCTATCTTCCTCTCCTTCCAGGCTTTGCCTGGCGCAACGAGGTTATGATCAAGGCCGGTCAGGGCAGCAACCCGCTTTGCGCGATTCCGTCGAAGGTGAACTGCACGGCGAGGGCGCAGAGCAGCACGCCGAGCACCCGCGTGAGCACCTGCGCGCCAGTGATACCCAGGAAACCCTGAATCCTCACCGCGGCCAGCAGGCAGACCGCGGTGACTGCCAGCACCAGGAATAGCATGGCCAGGACGGTCATCTGGTGCGCCAGATCGTCCCCGGCTCCTGCCATCAACAGAATCGCAGCGCTCATTGCTCCGGGCCCCGCGAGCAAGGGTGTTGCGAGCGGAAACACCGAGATGTCGGTCCGGCTCGATGCCTCGCGTGTCTCGCTCTCGGTCGCGGATACGCCCCCTGAATGGCGTGCAAAGACCATATCGATGCCGATCAGCAGCAGCAGTATGCCGCCCGCGGTGCGCAGCGCCGGTAATGAGATCCCGAGCCACGCGAGAACGGTTTCGCCGAGAAGGGCGAATCCTAGCAGGATCACAGCGGTGATCACCGTGGCCCGCAGAGCCATTCGTCGCTTGGCGGGTTCCGGGTGTTGCGGTGTCAGTGCAGCGTAGACGACCGCCGCGTCCACCGGCCCGATCGTCACGAAGAAGGTCGTGAAGGCAACGATGGCGACGTCTATCATGGCGACAGGACCTCAGATCCTCCGATGGTGAACAGGTGTAATCGTAAAAGGTGGGGTCGCAAGTGGGTTGGCATTGTCTTTCGGGCGAGCTTTGAACGCTGGGAATCAACTGGGTTGGAGCAAGCCAACCATCGCCTGCCTCCGGTCGCGGTCATACCGGATGAGGCGCAGTTGCTCGCACAGCGCGGCACGCAATAGGGCACGTGGCGTGCCGCATCAACGGCAGCCACAGGCGCAGCACAGGGGGGTGTCGGGTCAGCTCCGGCGTCCTCTGGCGTCACGGTTTCCGGCACTCGCCTCAGTGCAGCCATCCGGCGCGGCGGGCCGAGACGAGGCCGATCGCTTGCTTGCATCGCCCGAGTTGCGCTGATACGCCCCGGCGGCGCCTGCGATCGTCTAAGCTAGGCGCTCGATGGTTGGTTGTCGCCCTGACCTCCTGCTCCGCGGACGTCTGCGGCCGCGGTTTGGGGGCCGTGTCGGCGCCCGATCTGGTCCCGCTCGCGGAGGCTTGGCATGTGTGGAATCTGTGGTGAATTGCGCCGCGATGGCGCCCCGGCGGACCTGGACGCGATCGCGCGGATGCTGGGGCCGCTGGCACGGCGCGGGCCGGATCACGCGGGCAGTTTCAGCGATGGCCCGCTCGCCTTCGGCCATCGGCGCCTGGCGATCATCGATCTCTCGGTGCGGGCCAATCAGCCGATGATCGATCAGGCCCTGGGCCTGACCCTGGTCTTCAATGGAACCATCTACAACTTCCCGGCCCTGCGTGAGGAGTTGCAGGCGCTTGGCTATCGGTTCTTCTCCAGCGGCGATACCGAGGTGATCCTCAAGGCCTGGCATGCCTGGGGCGAGGCGTGCGTGGCGCGCCTGCACGGCATGTTCGCCTTCGCCCTCTGGGATGCCAATCGCCAGTGCCTGTTCCTGGCCCGCGACCGCTTTGGCATCAAGCCACTGTACTGGACCGACGACGGCCGACGGCTGCGCTTTGCCTCCAATACCCAGGCCCTGCTGGCCGCCGGCGGGGTGGATACTGGCATCGATCCGCTCGCGCTGCATCACCTGTTCACCCTGCACGCGGTGGTGCCGGCCCCGAGGACCATCCTGGCCGGGGTGCGCAAGTTGGCCCCGGCTCATTGGCTGCGCATCGATGCCGACGGTCAGCGCACCGAGCAGGCCTATTGGCAACTGGACGCGCGCCGTCCAGCCGAGCCGCGCAGCGATGGCGAATGGATCGAGGCGATCGAGGCGGCGCTGGTGGCGGCAGTGCGCAAGCGCCGGGAGATCGCCGACGTGCCGGTGGGGGTGCTGCTCTCGGGCGGGTTGGATTCGAGCCTGCTGGTCGCCTTGCTGGCCGAGAACGGGGTGGCCGATCTGCATACCTTCTCGGTCGGTTTCGAGGATACCCCGGAGGAGGCCGGCAGCGAGTTCGAGTTCTCCGATCCGGTCGCCGCCCGCTACGAGACCCGCCATCACCGGTTCCGGGTACCCAACGCGCAGGTGCTGGCACGCCTGCCCGAGGCGGTGGATGCGATGGCCGAGCCGATGTTCGGTCAGGATGCGGTGGCCTTCTATCTGCTCGGCGAGCAGGTCAGCCGCGCGATCAAGGTGGTGCAGTCGGGGCAGGGGGCCGATGAGGTCTTCGGCGGCTATTTCTGGTACCCGCGCATCGCCGCCGAGACCAGCGGCACGCCGCTGGAGCGGCTGCGCCGGCACTACTTCGATCGCGACCACGCCGAGTATCTGGAGCTGGTGGCACCGGCCTGGGCCGGGCCGGACCACACCGGTGCGCTGATTGGCGAGCGTCTGGCCGAGCCGCTGGCCGATGAGGTGATCGATGCGGTGCTGCGCCTGGATGTGACCACGTTGATCGTCGATGATCCGGTCAAGCGGGTGGACAACATGACCATGGCTTGGGGGCTGGAGGCGCGGGTGCCGTTCCTGGACCATGAGCTGGTCGAGCTGGCGGCGCGCTCTCCGCCGGCGCTGCGGCTGCGCGATGGCGGCAAGTATCCGCTCAAGGCGATCGCCCGCGGGCGCCTGCCGGATGCGGTCATCGACCGGCCCAAGGGCTATTTTCCGATGCCGGCGCTGAAATACGTCCGCGGCGCGTTTCTCGATTTCATGCGCGACCTGCTGGATGCGCCGGCCTGTCGTGCCCGCGGGCTCTACCGGCGTGACTATGTCGAGCGGCTGCTGGCAGCGCCGGACCGGCACCATACCAGCATCCAGGGCAGCAAGCTCTGGCAACTGGCGGCGCTGGAGCTGTGGCTGCAGCGCCAAGTCGATGGGCGCTGACCAGATGCTATCGCCAGTCTTTTGATCCGGCGCATTGACTTGATAAGTCTTCGGCTGGTCCCGAACTCCCTGTCACCGCTAAACACCCAAGTAGGCCGAGGTATTGCAATGGACGTCCTGGAACGTATCGACCAGCAGGTCAAGAACAACCCGGTGGTCATCTACATGAAGGGCACCCCGCAGATGCCCCAGTGCGGTTTCTCGATGCGTGCCGCGCAGGCCCTGAACGAGACCGGCCAGCCCTTCGCCTACGTCAACGTCCTGCAGGACCCGGACATCTTCCAGAATCTGCCGCGCTACGCTGATTGGCCGACCTTCCCGCAGATCTACATCGATGGCGAACTGGTTGGTGGCTGCGACATCACCCTGGAACTGGCCACCAGTGGCGAGCTGAAGACGATGGTCGAGACCGCGGTGGCCAAGGCCGGAGCGGCTGCCGACTGAGCGCTTGTGAAACAACCTCGGAGGCGCCGCAGCGCGTCCTGAACCGATCTGTCCTCCCGTGCGGCCCGGGCCGCTGCCGGCGCCATGGTCGCCGGCCGGTCCGGGTCTCACCCTGCCTGCTCCGATCCTGCTCGTCCTGCGATTCGGCCCTTATTCGCTCCGGTTACCCGGCGGTAGGCGCCGGCCTTCAGCAGCTGGCGAGCAGCACCTCGATCCGCTCCATGGCCTCATCGACCCCGGTCGCTGCCAATGGGGCTGCCGGTCCCGCCGCCAGCAATTCGGCGAGCCGCTCGCCGATGGCGCCGGCGGCGAATTCGGCGGCGCTGAGCGCCGCGCTTGGGACCCGCGTCGACAGCCAGTCCACCAGCCAGGGCTCTTCCGGCCAATCGCCGCGGGGGACGTAAAGCACCGGGACGCCATGGCAGGCGGCCTCGGCAAAGGTGCCGTACCCGGGCTTGGTAATGATCGCGGCGCAGGAGGCGAGCGCGTCGGGTACCTCGGCCGCGTCGATCAGCCGGATCCGCGGATGGCGCGCCGCCAGCCCCGTATCCGGCGAGAGCAGCCGCACCCGCGGTGGCAGTTCGTCCAGCGAACCCGGGGTCAGGCGACCCGCGCCGCCGAACTGCATCAGCACCGGCTGCTCGTCCGGGTCCAGTCCAAGCCGCGTTCGCAGTCCGGCCGGGTCGCGGCGACGGCGGACCGCGATCGGGCCGATGTCCTGGCCATTGGGCAGCCAGGCCATCGGCATGCTGGGGCTGGGGCGTAAAAAGGTCGCCGCACTGGCATAGGCGGCGCGCATGCGTTCGGCCACCGCCGCCGGCAGCGCGGCCCCGACCGGGCTCTGCGCAAGGATGTCGTACCAGTTCAGCGAGCACAGGGCGAGCGCCGGGATGTCCATCGCCCGGGCCAGGTCGAGCGGCAGCCAGGGGATGTTGGCCAATACCAGATCGGGCCGGTCCTGCTCGAAGCGGGCACGCTGTGCTGCCCAATGGCGATCGTAGTCGGCCTCGAAGGCGGTGTAGAGGGCCAACCCCTCGTGCCAGCGTGCCTGCAAGGGGCCGTCCATCGGCAGCACGCAATCGGCGGCGACCGACAGGTGGCGAAAGCCGGCTGGCATGCGTGAGCGGGCAAAGGCGGGATCGATGGTCCCTTGCAGGGTCACGCGCAGGTCCGGTCGGCGCCGCTGCAGCGCGGCGACCACCGGGGCACACTGGGCGAGATGGCCGTAGCCGTGGGCGGTTAGGGCGATGAACAGATGTGGCATGGGGTGGGGAGGGGCAGTGGACTGGTGCCGGCACTGCTGGCCGGTCCTGGGACTCCGCGATCGGCGTGGCAAGGGGCAGGGTGATGGCGGACGGGGCCGCGCGGCGGGCCGTTATCCTGCCACAGGACGCCGACCGGATGCTGCAAACGCTGCCACCGGCGCCGAGCCGGTTGGTATGCTGCCAATCATCAGCCGCTGGGGCGGCGGGGCGCCGGTCGACCAACTCGACCATGTCCTCTGCCCGGATGTCGCCCACAGGGTCGCCCGCAAGCGGGCTCCTATAGCTGCAAGCCGCTGGAAATGAGAGGGTCGCTGGACCGAGTGCCTCCGAACCCGTGCTGATGATGGCCAGGATGACCACTCATCGGCGTCGCCCCAGGACCCGCGCCCATGCTGCTCTCCCCCCGTTATCGTTTTCTGTTCGTCCATATCGCCAAGACCGGCGGGACCAGCGTGCGCGCCGCCTTGCAGCGGCTGCGCTGGCACGATCCCTGGTACGGGCCGATCTTGCTGTGCAGCCGCTTCAGCCATCTCAGCGGCCATCGCATCGGCACCAAGCTGCCGCGCCACGCCAAGGCGATCGCGGCGCGCGAACTGCTGCCGCGCGAGGTCTACGACGGCCTGTTCAAGTTTGCCTTCGTGCGCAACCCCTGGGACCTGCAGGTCAGCTCGTTTCATCACATCCGCCGCGAGCGGCCCCAGTTCCTGGGCGGGCATCGGACCTTCGGCGAGTTTCTACGCTGGAAGCTCGATCCTGAGCGGCCCTACCAGTATCACATCGATACCTCGATCGAATGGCAGAGCGATTATCTGGTGGATCTGCGTGGCCATCTCATCGTAGATTTCATCGGCCGCTATGAGCGCCTGGCCAGTGACTTCGCGCTGGTCTGTGCGCGCATCGGCGTCCCGACCCTGACCTTGCCCCATCGCCGGCAGGCGAGCGACCGCGCGCGCGACTGGCGCTGCTATTACGACGATGCCAGCGCGGCCCTGGTGGCCGAGCATTTTGCCCGCGACATCGAGTTGCTGGGTTATCGCTTCGATCCGGACGAGTCCGACTGAGTCGCGGCCGCCGCCGACTGGCGCGCGGACCCTGACCCGCACGGATGCGGTCCGCTGGCGGGGTCGGATGGTGGCCTGCGGCGGGTCCCGAGGATGATGTCCCGCCGGTGCAGGTCGGCGAGCAGGGCGCTGCCGGCAGCGATGATCGGGCCGGCATCGGCGTGGCCGAGTTCGGCGGCGATAGCGAGTAGGGCGGCCTGGCCGCTGACCGGCGGGTCCTGCTGCAGGCGCTCGATGAGGCGCTGGGTGATGCTATTGATGACCAGGAAACCGACCTGGTCGTGGCGGTCGCGATAGACCAGCAGGCGGGTCGGTTCCGGTTCCGGGGTGCTCGGCTGATGGTCGGGGCCGATACGGTGCACCGGGAAGCGATAGGCCAGGTTCCAGGTGAGCGGGGAGACCAGTGGGACCCCGGCCAGCAGGTCGCCATCGGCGTCGTAGGTCGCTGGATCGACCGCTGCATCGCTGATGCCGAGGGCCAGTTCCACCCATTCGTAATGGGCCAGCTCCAGCAGGAACGGCGGGTCCTCCGGGTGGCGGGCGGCGCGCGTGGTGCCGAGGTAATCCAGCAATTCCTGGGGCAGCTCGGTGAATAGCGGGGTCTGTGCGCGGTGTTCGATCAGAAAGTCCCGGATCAGGGCCTGCCAGCGCGCCGGCCCCAGGACCTGGCGCAGCACCGGGAAGCCGGCCTCCAGCAGCGCGGCGACGTTGTTGAAGATCAGCTCGCGATAGATGGTCAGGCGCCGCGTCTCGATGCCGGGCGGGGGTGGGCAGTGGTCGGGGTCGCGCAGATGGGCAGCGAAGGCGAATTGCGCAGCGATGAAGTCCGGCTGGTCGGGCGCTATCCGCTCCGATGCCGGCTCTGATCCTGGGTCTGCGGCCAGGTTCGGGCGCGCCGGCGGGGCGGCCTCAGACATGGTTGGCGGCGACCGGCCGCTGGTAAGCGCCGGTCTGGGGGTTGCCCGAGTTGGGCGGTCGGGGCTGGCTGGCGGCGGCGACGCGCCGGTGCGCTGGGCCGTGGCGCTGCTGGATCGCGCTGATCTGCGCCACCTCACCGAGCAGTTGCGGCAATGGCGGGAGGTTGAAGTCGCGCTCCAGCAGGGTCGGGAAGGGTCCGAAGTGCCGATAGGCCAGATCGAGTAGATCCCAGACCGGATCGCTCACGGCGCTGCCATGGGTGTCCACGCGCAGATCCGGGGCCTCTACATAATGGCCGGCGACGTGGCCGTAGCGGATGCGCTCGGCGGGCAGGGCGGCCAGGAAGGCGCGCGGGTCGTAGCGATGATTGATGCTGTTGACGAAGAGGTTGTTCAGGTCCAGCAGCAGGTCGCAATCGGCCTCGGCGAGGACCGCCAGCAGGAATGCCTGCTCCGACAGCGGCGTGCCGCCGCCGGCCGGGGCCGCGTAGTAGGAGACGTTCTCCAGGGCGATGCGTCGTTCCAGCAGGTCTTGCACCTGCCGTATTCGAGCCGCGACATGCTCGACGGCGGCCTCGGTGAAGGGGATCGGCAACAGGTCGTAGAGATGGCCGTGATCGGAGCAGTAGCTCAGGTGCTCGCTGTAGGCCAGGATCTGGTGCTGATCGAGGAATTGCTTCAGGCGCCGGATGAAATCGCGGTCGAGCGGGGTCGGGGCGCCGATCGACAGCGACAGGCCATGGGCGACGCAGGGACGCCGCTCGGTCAGTGCCCGCAACTGGCGCCCGAGTCGGCCCCCGACGCCGATCCAGTTCTCTGGGGCGATCTCCCAGAAGTCCACCTGGCGGACCAGGTCTGGCGCCGGAGCAGGCGCCAGCGGGTCAGCGCTGGCCGCTGCCGGTCGGTGGTTGGCCGCCGCCGGCTGGTCGATGGCCGCGGCCACGGCAGCGGTGAACGCGCGCCGCAGTCCGAGCCCGGCGCCCTGCAGGGCGCCGGATCGGAGGCTGCTATCCGGGGTGGGTGCAAGCGATGGCATGTTCAGTCCGTCGCGCCCAGTCTGCCGGCGCCAGCGTCGGTGCGGTGGTCGGTCGCGCGAGCAGATGGGGCTGCCGGGCGGTCTTCCGGCTCAGGTGGTGCCGCCGCATTTGCCCTCGCCGCACTTGCCCTCGCCATCTTCCTTGCCGCAGGTGCCTTCGCCGCACTTGCCTTCGCCACACTGGCCCTCGGCACCGGCGAGGTGGACATAGCCGCTCTCCAAGGGGGTGATCAAAAACGGATCAGTCGCGGCCTGCGCCAGGTCGCTAGCGGACAGGCTGCCGACCAAGGCGGCACCGACGATGGCGGTGACCGGGGTGATGCTGTGTTTGGACATGGGATTGCTCCGGGCCGGGGAGGCGGTTGAGGTGGGAGCCGATCGACAGATTGGGGTTCGGGGCGTGGACCAGGGGCGCGGTCGGTATCGGTAGCCCGCTGGGACTGGGCCGGGGCCGCTGCTGGGGATCTCCAATCCCGAGGCCACTGCTGCGGATTAGTAGCACAGCCGGCGGCCGCGCGAAACTCACGAGAAGAGCATGGCTTTGCGCCGGCATGCGCGGTGCGCCGCCGCCCGGTCGGAGCGGCCAACGCGTCGCCGGTTCAGCCCGCGAGCGGTCTGGACGGCTGGTCGAGCTGGCGCTCGATACAGGCGAGATAGGGTCGCGGCTGGAAGCCGCCCTGCTGTGGCAGTTCGTGCAGGGCGGCGATCAGGCAGTGCATCATGCGATGCTCGGTGGCATGGGCATCGCCCCGGCAGGCCTGGAGCAGACGCTGATGGAGGGCGCGGATGCCGGGGGGATTGTCGAGGCCGACCTGTTCCTGAACCGAGAGATGCAGACCCCAATGCAGGAACGGGTTGTGTTCTCCAGCGGCGGCATCCCAGACCCGCTCCAGCACATCCGGGGCCGCGAGGGCGGGCTGCAGTTCCGGATGCCAGGCGATGATCGCCGCCAGCCGCTGTTCCAATGCCGATAGGCTTTGGCCGGTGCGGGCCTTATGCCAGGCGGTGAGAAAGACGCGGCGTTGCTGGGCGGGATCGGGGGAATACACGGTGGCGGTCCGGGTCGGGGTCGATCAGCAGGGGTCATCGGGACAGCGGCGGGATGCGCTCCGGGACACAATGGGCATCGCAGCCGGGGGTTTCATCCCTGTTGGAATCGTCGGGGGGATCGTCGGCGGCCGGTCCCAGGGGTTCCATGCGGGCCTCATCCCCTGGCCTGGTCGCTATTCTCGCCTCGGCGTCGCCGGCTGATCCGGGTCTGCGGCCGGCCCCGTCTGCCTGGCCGACGCCGGGTCCGGGGCCGACGGTGGGGTCTTGGCCGGGCACTCGCACAGGTCGGCGATCAGGCACTCCGGGCAGCGCGGACGCCGGGCGGTGCAGACATAGCGCCCATGCAGGATCAACCAATGATGAGCGTCCTGGAGGAACTCCCGCGGGATCAATCGTGCCAGGCGCTGCTCGACCGCCAGCGGGGTCTTGCCGGTGGCCAGGCGGGTGCGATTGGCGACGCGAAAGATGTGGGTATCCACCGCCACGGTCGGCTCGCCGAAGGCGGTATTGAGGATCACGTTGGCGGTCTTGCGGCCGACCCCGGGCAGGGCCTCGAGGGCGGCGCGATCGCGGGGCACCTCGCCGCCGTGGCGATCCAGCAGGATGGCACAGGTGCGGATGATGTGCTTCGCCTTGCTGTTGAACAGGCCGATGGTGCGGATCTGCTCGCGCAGGCCCGCCTCGCCCAGGGCCAGGATCGCTGCCGGGGTGTTGGCCAGGGGAAACAGCCGCGCGGTGGCCTGGTTGACCCCCTTGTCGGTGGCCTGGGCGGACAGGATCACCGCGATCAGCAGCTCAAAGGGTGAGCGATAGACCAGTTCGGTCGTCGGGCGGGGGTTGGCCGCCTGCAGGCGGCCGAAGATCTCGCCGCGTTTGTCTCTGTTCATGTCATGAAGGTTGCTACACCTGCGCAGGGGATCGGGAGCCGCGGTCTGGCAGCATACCCGGCGCGGGCCGGAATGGTCGCCAGGACGGCGGCAGGCCCGGGGCGCGCCCCTACGAATGCCACTTGTCTGGTTTGGATCACTGTATATAATGACAGTTAAACAGGCCTCGGTCGCAGCCCCTACCAGCGACCAGCTCACCCCGCGTCAGCGCCAGATTCTGGACCTGATTCGCCGGCATGTGCGCGAGACCGGCTATCCGCCTACCCGCGCCGAGATCGCCGCGGCGTTCGGTTTCCGATCGATCAATGCCGCCGTCGATCATCTCAAGGCGCTGGCCAAACATGGGGTCATCGAGCTGCAACAGGGCACCTCGCGGGGCATCCGTCTGCTCGCCGTGGCTGATGACGGGCTGCGCCTGCCGGTGGTAGGGCAGGTCGCCGCCGGCAGCCCGATCCTGGCCGCCGAGCATATCGAGGAGTATCACGCCGTGGACCCGGCCCTGTTCCGGCCGCGGGCGGACTATCTGCTGCGGGTGCAGGGGAGCAGCATGCGCGATGCTGGCATCCTCGACGGTGACCTGCTCGCGGTGCATCGCACCCCGCAGGCGCAGAACGGCCAGATCGTGGTCGCCCGGCTTGGCGACGAGGTCACGGTCAAGCGCTTCCGGCGCCAGGCGGGCTGGGTACACCGGGTGCAACTGCTGCCCGAGAACCCGGACTTCGCCGTGCTCGATCTCGACTTGCGCGAGCAGGGCCTGATCATCGAGGGGCTGGGGGTGGGCATCCTGCGCCGCGGTCTGCCGCCCCCGACCGGCAGTTAGGCCCCGACAACCATTCCGCGAGCATCCCGATGGGCCCAACAGGCATCGAACAACTGCTGGCAACTCGTACCGACCTGTGGCGCGGCCGGGGCCTGACGCGGATGGCCGCGGCTGGCCTCGGCACCGGCTTTGCGACCCTCGACCAGGCCCTACCCTGGGGCGGCTGGCCCGCGGACGGCCTGACCGAGATCCTGACCGAGCATCCCGGCAGCGGTCTTGGGCTGCTGCTGCCGCTGCTGGTCGCCGCCAGTCGTGGGGCGCGCTGGCTGCTGCTGATCGACCCGCCCTGGCTCCCCTATGCCCCGGCCCTGGCCGCCCACGGCCTGGACCTGAACCGTTTGGTGCTGGTGCAGGCTGGTGCCGATGGCGCCTGGGCCATGGAGCAGGCACTGCGGTCCGGGTGCTGTGCCGCGGTGCTGGCCTGGCCGGATGGGCCGAGTGGTGTCGCCGCGGCCGTGGCACGGTCCGACCCGACCGGCCTGAACCGAACCGATCTGAACCCAGCGGTTCCGAACCCAGCGGATCGGACCGGGGCGGCTCCGAGCGCGTCCCGATCCGCCGTCCGCCGCCCCGAGACAGCCTGCCCAACGACAACCCGCCCAATGAAAACGCGCTCGGCGGCCTGGTCCGCGACCAGTCTGCGCCGGCTGCAACTGGCAGCCGCGGACGGTGCCACCCCGGGCCTGTTGCTGCGTGCGCCAGCGGCGGCGGCCCAGCCCTCGCCGGCCGCCCTGCGGCTGCTGGTCAGCTCGATCGCCGATGGTCTGGATCTGACCCTGCTTAAACTGCGCGGTGGGCGCGCCGGGGGGCGCGTGCGACTCGGGGCCGGGATGGTAGCAGGGGCAGGCTGGCTGCCGGTCAGCAGCGTCCCGGGCAGCAGTCCGGGACGCACCACGCCTTCTCGGTCCGGGCCGTCCGTGCAGCCTAGCTAAGGCGCGTGGACTGGCTCGCCATCCAGCTCCCGGCACTGTCGCTGCAGGTCTATGCGCGCGGCCTCGCCGCACCGCTGCCGCTGGCAGTGAGTGAGCATGGGCGGTTGCTTGCCGCCAGTACCCTGGCCCGCCAGCACGGGGTGCGACCGGGGCAGACGACGGATGCCGCGCTGGGCCTGCTGTCTGCGCTGCGCATCCTGCCGCGGCGTGCCGCGCAGGAGCGGGCGGCGCTGGCGCGGCTGGCCGCCTGGGCGCTGCGCTTCAGCGCCCAGGTCAGTCTGGACCCGCATCCCCGGCACCCGGCCGGACTGGTGCTGGAGGCCGGCCGCAGCCAGCGCCTGTTCGGCGGCGCTGCCGCCCTGCACCGGCAGGTCGCCGCTGGGGCCGCGGCGCTCGGCTGGCAGGCACGCATCGTGTTGGCGCCCACCCCGGGGGGTGCCCTGCTGCTGGCCGCGGCCGGGCATGATGGGCTGATTGCCGATCGCGCCGCACTGCATCAGGCTCTGGCGGCGCTGCCAACCGCGGCGCTGGACCTGGAACGGCAGGTCCGCGGCGACCTGGCCGCCATGGGCATCCGCCGGATCGGCGAGTTGCTGCGGCTGCTGTGTGCCGGAACCAGTGCCGAACTGGCCATCCGTATCGGCCTGGGTCCAGTCCAACAGCTTGAGCGTCTGCTCGGCGAGCGGGCCGACCCGCGTCCGCCCTTCATCCCGCCGGCGCGCTTCGCGGCGACCCTGGAGCTGCCGGCCGAGGTCGCCGATGCCCCAGCCCTGCTGTTTGCCGGGCGGCGCCTGATCGACGAACTGGGTGGGTTCCTGCAGGCCCGTCAGGCCGGGGTGCAGCGCCTGGACTGGTGGCTGGCACATGCCGGACTGGTGCCGACCCGGTTCCGGCTGGGCACGGCACGGCCGCGGCGCGATCCGGCACACTGGTTGCTGTTGTTGCGCGAGCGCCTGGAATGGCTTGCGTTACCAGCCCCGGTGCGTGCGCTACGCCTGGTCAGTACCGACCTGCAGCGGCTGCCGCCACGGCCCGACGTGCTCGATCTACGGTCCCCGGCGGTGCCTCCCGAGACGGGCAGCGAGGCGGCGATCGGGACCGCGGGTGAGACCGGCCGCGGGGCGGTGGGCACACCAGCCGCGACTGCCGGACTGGGCTTGACTGCCGATCAGGACCTGTTCGACCGGCTGCGCGCCCGCCTCGGCGATGCTGCCGTGCGGGGCTTGCAACCGGTCGCTGAGCATCGCCCGGAGCGCGCCTGGCGCTGGATGTCACCCGGCGGCGACCCGCTGCGGCCGGGCGCGGCCGGCGCACGGGCAGTCGCACTGCCGGCAGGATCGCCTGCGGATATCGTTGCCAGTGGCCTGGCCCGAGCCGAGCGTCCGCTGTGGTTGCTGATGGCACCGCTGCCACTGCCGCAGCGCGACCGGCGCCCCTGGCTGGATGGGCCGCTCGTTCTCGCCGGCGGCTGCGAGCGTATCGAGACCGGCTGGTGGGATGGGCAGGAGGTCGCCCGAGACTATTACATCGCCACCGATGCCCGGGGCGAGCGGCTCTGGATCTATCGCGAGATGCGTCCCCCGCGACGCTGGTTCCTGCATGGGCTGTTCGGGTCGCGGGTAGCACCCGATACTGCCCACCGTCACTGACGGATCATGACGGTCGGCCTATACTTGCTGACCCGCTGGCCGCGACGGCCGGGGCGGGCGACAGAGACCGTCCACAGAGGCGGAACCGATTGACCACCCAAGCTCCAGCATTGGGCCGAGAGCGGGAGGAACCAAAATGGATCAGCGCTACACTGCACTGTGTGCGCGTTTCGAGGGGCTGCAAACCGCCGCCGTGGCCTTTTCCGGCGGGGTAGACAGCGGTCTGCTGCTGACTGCCTTGCGCAATACCCTGGGGTCGGAACGGGTCCTCGCCCTGACCGCGGTCACCCCCTATATGGGTCGGCAAGACATCGGCGAGGCGGTCGACCTTGCCACGCGACTCGACGTGCGCCATGAGCTGTTAGAACTGCCGATGCCGGCGGGGCTGGAGAACAATCCGCCGGACCGCTGCTATCGCTGCAAGCTGGCCATGGGGCAGTGCCTGATCCAATGCGCCCGGGGGCTGGGTTTCCTGCCCCTGTTCGAAGGCAGCAACCTCGATGATGCCGGCGATGATCGCCCCGGGCTGCGTGCCCTGCGGGAATTGGGTATCCGTAGCCCGCTGATGGAGGCCTGCATCGACAAGGCGGGGGTGCGAGCCCTTGCCCGCGCGCTGGATCTACCGACCTGGAGCCGGCCTGACAATGCCTGTTTGCTGACTCGCATCGGGTTCAATGCGCCGGTCTCGATGGAACGGCTACAGCAGATCGAGGAGGCCGAGCGCACCCTGCTCGCGCGCGGCTACAGCCAGGTCCGGGTGCGCTGCCATGGTGACCTGGCTCGGATCGAGGTGGCTGCCGACGAGCGTGCCCGCCTGCTGGAGGAGGCCACCACCGTGGTCGCAGACATCCGCGCCCAGGGCTTTCGCCACGTGACCATGGACTTGGTCGGCTATCGTTTTGGCAGCATGAGCCGCTTGCGCGCCTGAGCCCTGGTGATCGCTCGCACCCGGTCGCGGCGGCCCCGGTGCGGGTCGCCTGCCGCTGGGTTCTGTCACCTGGTTCGGACCTCGGGTTCGGCCAACCGTGATCAGCCCCCCGGGATCAGCCCCCCGGGATCAGCCCAGGTCGTAATGCTTCTCCACCGTCTCGGTGATTTCCCAGGTACAGGACAGCCCGGCTGGGAAGCTGATCAGATCGCCGCGCCCAAACTGCATCGGCGTGCCGCCGTCGGGGGTCACGCTGAAGCGCCCGCGCAGGATGTAGCAGGTCTCCGGGGCACTGTAGGTCCAGTCAAAGGTGGCTGGCTCCTTTTTCCAGAGCGGCCAGTGCTCGACCCCCAGCACCTCCAGCTTGGCCGGGGACGGCTTGTGTTCGCAGTGGATGCGCAGATCGTCTTGCTCGTTCATGATGTCAGACTCCGGCTGGTTGCGGGCAGGGTGGGCGCGCGCACCAGCGCCCGGTGATCAGATTGCGCGGCAAGCCTCGGCCTTCAGGCCGGGGAAGCATCGTGTGCGGTGCGGGAGTCTCCCTTGCGGGGACTCGCAACGCGCCGCTATAGTGCCTTGGTTCTTTGAAACTATGGCCGGGCGGGCCAAAAATAACGCCCGTCAGAGACCAGCATGAGAGTCCTGAGGAGCATGGATTGGTTCGCCGCCGTAAAAGCGCCATCGTGCAGTTGAGCGGCAAAACCAAGCCATCTCCTTCGGCGGTCTCGGGGCAAGAACCCACCGAAGCGGGCGTTGTTCGTTCATCTTGCAGCCTCGCAGTAGCGATCCTCTTACCTCAGGGAGAGGATGACGGCCAGGGAGAGGCGGACGGCAACGCTGCAACCGCTGCAACCGAGACAGGCCGGCGCGATGGCAAGATTCCGACTCGATTTCCAGAACCAAGACGGCCATAACCTCTCAGGTCTGCTGGAGACGCCACCCCCGGGCGTCGACACCCTGCGCTACGCCCTGTTCGCTCACTGCTTCACCTGCGGCAAGGATATTGCTGCTGCCAGCCGCATCAGCCGCGCCCTGGCCAATCGCGGTATTGCTGTGCTGCGGTTCGATTTCACCGGCCTCGGCAACAGCGACGGCGACTTCGCCAATACCAACTTCTCCTCCAACGTGCAGGACCTGATCGCCGCCGCCGAGGCGCTGGCGGCCAACTATCAGGCCCCTGCGCTGATCATCGGCCATAGCCTGGGCGGGGCCGCGGTGCTCGCTGCTGCCCCGCACTTGCCCTCGATCGAGGCGGTGGTCACCATCGCTGCCCCGGCTACGCCCGGTCATGTCGAACATCTGTTCAGCGGTGTGCGCGGCGAACTGCAGACCACCGGCGAGGCCGAGGTGCAGATCGGCCGGCGCCGCTTTCGGGTGCGCAAGCAGTTTCTCGAAGATCTTGCCCACTACGCCGATGCCGACCATATCCGGCGACTCAAGCGCCCGCTGCTGCTGTTTCATTCGCCGATAGATAGCATCGTCGAGATCGAGGAGGCGGCCAAGCTCTATCGCGCCGCCCTGCATCCCAAGAGCTTCATCTCCCTGGACAAGGCCGATCATCTACTGACCGACCGCGAGGATGCCGAATATGTGGCCGAGACCCTGGTCGCCTGGGCCAGCCGCTATCTGGGATTACGCCAGCATCAGGAAGAGGCGGGTAGTGGGACGGCTCCGCCGGTGGCTGCTGGCGAGGTGCTGGTGACCGAACGCGATGAGCCCTTTCTGCGCGGGCTCTATGGTGAACGCCATCAGCTTCTGGCGGATGAGCCGCGCGCTGCCGGCGGCACCGATCTCGGCCCCAATCCTTACGAACTGCTGATGATGGCGCTCGGTGCCTGTACCTCGATGACCCTGCGCATGTACGCTAAGCGCAAGCGCCTCGCCCTCGATGACATTGAGGTGCGGCTGCGCCATGAGCATGTGCATGTAGATGATTGCGCCGCCGATTGCGCCGATGCGGTGGCCGATCAGGACGGACGTATCGAGCGCATCGTCCGACGTATCCTTTTGATCGGCGATCTCAGCGATGCCGAACGCACGCGACTGCTGGCCATCGCCGATCGCTGTCCGGTCCACCGCACCCTGACCGCAGGCCCTCAAATCGTCACCGAGGTCGACCCCGGCGGTCAAGCCTCAACCTAGCCGAGACATCTGCGCTGTCGCGATTTTCCACGGCTCGCCGCGTGCCGTCCGGGAGCCGCGCAAGCGGCGGAGCGGCATGAGAGGGTCTCCA
>REDK01000159.1 GCA_007693535.1 Chromatiaceae bacterium | reverse complement strand
CGCACTGTTCGAGCAGCTCCTCGTGCGTGTGCCTCTGCCGCCGCGACCGCGACGCCGACGGCCACGCCCGCCGAAGCAGCCCGCTCGCATGCCGGTCCCGCCCTGAGGGCGGTGGACGGGATAATGAACAAGGCCCCTCTGGGCCTTGATCGTTATCGCGACCAGCGGCTCGGGCGCCGCGCGTAGTCAGGGCTTCCAGCCCCGATCACATCAGGCCAGGATGGCCTGACTGCGCAGTCGGTCGCCGCGGTGGCCGGAGTGACGATCGAGGTCGATGGCACGACGGTGACCTTGTCCGATACCCCGCAGAACCAGGCCAAGTATCCGCAGCCCGCCGGCCAGAAGGCCGGGCTGGGCTTTCTGATTGCACGGTTGGTGGCTTTGGTGTGCCTGGCGACCGGGGTTGTACTCGATGCCGCGCTCGGCCCCTGCGAGGGGAAGGGCAGCGACGAGCAGACCCTGCTGTGCGAGCTGCTCGACAGCCCTCATTTTGGGGCGGCGTTCATTCACTCGTCAGGCGCTTTGCCTCAACTGAGATGGTTCATGGCGGACGCGCAATAAGCCATCAATGGAAATATCCTCTTCAACAAGCGGCCAGTGAATCCCGCACCCGGAGAGAGAGAGACTGCAAAAATTGCGAGGTCACCGTCGCTGGCCCTCTGCAACAAGGTCGACCTCGGGAGGTTTGCTCATGATTGTCTCCTCGATTGAATCTTGCCATTGCTCCACAAAGTAATCGAAGTGGCTGCAGATAATCCTTCTGATTTGCTTCGTCGCTCGTGGTGTCATGTGGTGCGAGTAGGCGAGCGCGATATTAAAGGATTCTAGGTCAAGCGAGAATTTGCATTCCATATCGCCCTCTATTGGCATGGCCATGGATGGGTTCGCTTCCTTCATTGGCATAGAAGAACAGCCGCCACCCAAGCAGCAGAAGCATAGGAGGCAGATGCCGGCAAGCTCCTTTCGGCGCCCAACCATGATTATCATCGCCCAACGACCCGACCACCAGCGATTGCCCCATCTTGCGGGCGAAATCGTCAGGCCTTCATCGCGTGATCCCTTGGCAAGGCCGCCGCGCCCTGATCAGTCGATATCTCCTAGGTTGTTGGGCGATCTGGCCAGATGACACCCCAAGACCCCACTGATCCGGGCGCGAGCGCCCTGATCACTTCGGCGTTCTCGGCGGACGGCAGTTGCCGGCAGGCGGTGGACGCTGCGGTGCTCGAGCGCCGGATGGCCGGCATGACCCGGTACAGCAGCAACAGGGCGGCCTGCAGCAAGGCCTGCGCCGGGCTGCCGCTGGCGATGATCGACACCTTGACCAGGCGCACCGGCAAGCGCGTCGCCGACGGGGCATCCGCGCGTTGGCTGTGGCGCGGACGGCACCTGCTGCTGGCCGATGGCACCACCATCTGACTGGCCCGACCCCGCGGCGCATCAGGCCGCCGACCCGCAGCCGTCCAGCCAGCGCCAAGGTCGTTGCTGCGGCGACGCGCAGCGGCGGTTTCAGTGCAGCAACTGCCCGAGCACGGTATCGACCTGGGCGATGCGCTTGGTCGGCTCGCCCATGTCCAGATGGAAGCGCAGCGCCCCGGCCGCCTGGTCCAGTTTGTAGTCCTTGGGGCGGGTCTGGATCAGCCGGATCAGACGCATGTGGTCGATGCGCGGCTGGTCGCCGAACAGGATGCGCCCGCCCTGCGGGCCGGCCTCGATCTTGCGAATGCCATAGGGCTGCACCCGCAGCTTCAACTCGGTGATCGCGAACAGGTTCTTGGTCGGCTCCGGCAGCAGACCGAAGCGGTCGATCATCTCCACCTGCAGCTCCTTCAACTCCTCGCGGTCGGCCGCGCTGGCGATGCGCTTGTAAGTCACTAGGCGGGTGTGCACGTCGGGCAGGTAATCGCTCGGCAATAGCGCCGGCAGGCCCAGGTCGATCTCGGCGCCATGGTCCAGCGGCCGGTCCAGTTCCGGGGTGCGGCCGGCCTTCAGCGCCTGCACCGCGCGCTCCAGCAGGTCCATGTAGAGGCTGAAGCCGACCTCGTGGATCTGCCCGGATTGATCCTCGCCTAGCAGTTCACCGGCCCCGCGGATCTCCAGATCATGGGTGGCAAGGGTGAACCCGGCGCCCAGGTCTTCCAGCGATTCGATCGCCTCCAGCCGCTTTTTGGCGTCGTCGGTCATTGCCGTGGGCGGTGGCGTGATCAGATAGGCGTAGGCGCGATGATGGGAGCGCCCGACGCGCCCGCGCAATTGATGCAACTGGGCCAGCCCGAGCTTGTCGGCGCGATTGATGACGATGGTGTTGGCACTGGGGACGTCGATGCCGCTCTCGACGATGGTGGTGCAGACCAGCAGGTTGAAGCGGCGGTGATAGAAGTCGCCCATCACCCGCTCCAGGTCGCGCTCGCGCATCTGCCCGTGGGCCACCTCGACGCGGGCCTCCGGCACCAACGCCTCGACCTTCTGCGCCATATTCTCGATGGTCTCGACCTCGTTGTGGAGGAAATAGATCTGCCCGCCGCGATTGATCTCGCGCTGGCAGGCCTCCTGGATCAGGCCGTCGTTCCAGGGCGAGACGAAGGTCTTGATCGGGTGGCGCTCGACCGGCGGCGTGGCAATGATGGACAGATCGCGCAGACCGGACATGGCCATGTTCAGGGTGCGCGGGATCGGCGTGGCGGTGAGGGTGAGGATATCGACCTCACTGCGCAGGCTCTTCAGGCGCTCCTTGTGGCGCACCCCGAAGCGATGCTCCTCGTCGATGACGACGAGTCCGAGCTGCTTGAAGCGCACCGCCGGCTGCAGCAGCCGGTGGGTGCCGACCACGATATCGATGGTGCCATCGGCCAGCCCGTCGGTTACCCCCTTGGCCTCCTTGGCGCTGCGGAAGCGCGACAGGCTCTCGACCCGGATCGGCCAGTCGGCAAAGCGGTCGGAGAAGTTCTGATAATGCTGCTGGGCGAGCAAGGTGGTCGGCACCAGCACCGCCACCTGGCGACCGCCGGTGACGGCGACGAAGGCGGCGCGCATCGCCACCTCGGTCTTGCCGAAGCCGACATCGCCACAGACCACCCGATCCATCGGCTGCGCCTTGGCCATGTCGGTGAGGATCGCTTCGATGGTGCGCTGCTGATCCGGCGTTTCCTCGAACGGGAAGCCGGTGGCAAAGGCGGCATAGTCGGCGCCGGGATCGGGGAAGGCGACGCCGGCGCGGGCGGCGCGGCGGGCATAGATGTCGAGCAGTTCGGCGGCGGCGTCATGCGCCTGCTCGGCCGCCTTGCGCTTGATGCGTTCCCATTGCTCGCCGCCGAGGCGGTGCAGCGGGGCCTGCTCGGGATCGGCGCCGGTGTAGCGCGAGATCAGATGCAGCGAACTCACCGGCACATAGAGCTTGTCGCCGCGGGCGTATTCCAGCGCCAGGAACTCCGCCGGCAGGCCGCCGACAGTGATGGTCTGCAGCCCGAGGAAGCGGCCAACGCCGTGGTCCTCGTGCACCACCGGCGCGCCTGCGGTGAGTTCGGCGAGGTTGCGCACGATGGCGTCGCCGTCGCGCTCGCGACCGCGACGGCGGCGTTCCTGGCGGATGCGCTCGCCGAGGAGCTGGCTCTCGGTGATCAGGGCGAGGGCGGCATCGGCGAGCAGCAGCGGCTGCTCCAGCGGGGCGACGGTGATGGCGATGGGGTCGCTGCCGGCGCAGAAGCCGGCCCAGTCAGCGGTCGGGCGTGGGCGCAGGTCGAAGCCGCGCAGATGTTCCAGCAGTTGCTCGCGCCGGCCGGTGCTCTCGGCTACCACCAGCGTGCGCTGGCCCGGTTGGTCTAGAAAGGCCTTGAGGGCCGCGGCGGGCTCGGCGGCACGGGCCTGGATCGCCAGCGGCGGGATGGTCTCGGTGGCGAAATTGCATACCCGCGCATAGCCGCGGCGGCGTGCCGCCACCTCGGCGCCCTGCCAGCACAGCCCGGTCATCGCGTTGAGCCGGGCGGCCAGGTCGTCGGCTTCCAGATAGAGGTCGGCCGGCGGCAACAGTGGGCGCTCGCGGTCATGGCGGCGCTGCTCCCAGCGCTGGCCGATCGCCGCCAGCGCGGCACTGGCGGCAGTGCGCACCGGCTCGGCCTCGCAGGCCAGGGTGCTGGCCGGCAGGTAGTCGAACAGGGTCGCGGTGGCGGCGAAGAACAGCGGCAGGTAATACTCGATGCCGCCGGGCATGCGCCCCTCGGAGACGTCGCGATAGATCAGGCTGGCGGTGGGATCGCCATCGATGCGTGCCCGCCAGCGCTGGCGAAAGCCGCTGATCGCCTCTTCGGTGAACGGGAATTCGCGCGCTGGCAGCAGCCGGACCCGCTCCAGGCGCGCGACCGAGCGTTGGCTGTCGGGATCGAAGGTGCGGATGGATTCGATCTCATCGTCGAACAGGTCGATGCGCAGTGGCTCGCTGCCCCCCATCGGAAAGATATCCAGCAGGGCGCCGCGCACCGCGAACTCACCGTGGGCAATGACCTGGGAGACGCACTGATAGCCGGCTCGGGTCAGGCGCGCGCGGGTGGTCTCCAGATCCAGCCGATCGCCCAGCGCCAGCGCCAGCGAATGGCTATCGACGTAGTCCGGCGGCGGCAGCCGCTGCAGCAGGGTGCCCACCGGCACCACCAGCACCCCGCGGCGCAGGGCCGGCAGCCGGTGCAGTGTCAGCAGGCGCTCGGAGACCAGTTCCGGCAGCGGCGAGAAGACGTCGTAAGGCAGGGTCTCCCAGTCGGGAAAGCCCAGCACCGGCAGGTCCGCCGCGGCATCCTGCAGAAAGAACTCCAGTTCGGCGCGCAGGAGCGTCGCCGCCGGCATGTCTGGGGTGATACAGAGCAGCGGCCCCGGAGCCAGCCGCGCGGCATGGGCGATGGCGAGCGCCGCGGCGGCGCCGTAGAGCCGGCCCCAGAGCAGGCGCTCGCCGTGACGCACCGGCAACGGCGGGGCGAGGACGGAATGGCGGACCTCGGTGTTGGCGCCGGACTCGGCACGGACGGACGGATCATGACTGGGGGACTGCATCGGTGGGGGCGAAGAACGACAGTGGATTGGTGGCGACGGGAGCCTGGATGCGGGCGGTGGCCAGGTCGGCACGCCCGCCCCACGACCGCAGCCCGTCCGCGGATGCCCCTATGATAAGGGCTGTGGCGCCGGGGGACGGGTGCGGCGCAAGCGGGGGAGCACGCCGCCAGCACGGCCGCCCCGGAGACTGGCGGACGCGCCTGCGGCTGCGGGCATGCCGGCTGGCAGGCATGGCACGCGCATCGCGACCGAAAGCTGGACAATAAATTAGAAAATGCTAATATATTGAAAATCAAATTTGCCTCGTCAGGAGATGATTATGCCTATCCCGCTTCGTGCCGCCATCGGCCTGTCGCTGCTGCTACTGGCCATCGCCCAGGGGGGGTGGTCTCGGGCTGCCCTGGGGGCCGCGATCACGCTACCTGCCAGCGATGTACCGACACGCGCGGCGGACCCGGCTGCGACCGGCAGTGGTGAGCTGGTGGAGATTGCCGGCCATTGGGTGGAGAACCCCTTCCCGACCCGCGCGATGGCCGAGCAGTTCTCGGCCTACCTGGCCTGGACCAAGCGCAACGGGCTGAGCCGCCTGGCCGTGTTCGAACCGTTGCCGGCCGATCGCCTCCATACCAGTGCGACCCTGTCCACCGAGCGCCTGCTGCCGACGCCGGTCATGGTCGAGCAGTTCGATGCCTATCTGCGCTGGATCCGGACCACGGGGCTGAGCCGCTTCTACGCCTTTGCCGCCGTCAATTACGACTGAAGCAGCGATGCCAGGGGGAGATTCAGAGACCGATGATCCCGGGGCAGGCCTGATGCGGGATAACCGATGATAAGGAACGGCGCGGGGAGGGCTGGACAGCGGCCCTGGCCAGACCGTCAGGCGGCGTGCTCAGCGGCCGATCAGCGCTTGGCCGATGACGGATCTCTCGCCCCGATGGGGCGCCGCTGCAGACGGCGGCGGCCGCCTATTCGTCGCAGGATAGGTCCATCGCGATCAGGCCCTCTTCGAGATGATCGGTGACCATCGGATGGGCCAGCACATAGTTGGCAGCACGGATGCTGAAGTCTCCCAGGGCCTCATCGACCGCGTCCTCCCATTCCTCGATGCTGAAATCGCCGCGGCCAACCCACATCAACGCCACCAGCTCGGCGCGCTGGCGCTCGGACATATCGGTGACGACGCCGCGGAACTCGGCTAGGCAATAGTCGTCGCGATGGTCGGCCAGCACCTGCATGGCCCAGTCTTCGGAGGGGCTTTCCGGGGTGTCCGGGATCACTACCTCTTCCTTTGCCTGAAACTCGCGCGCCAGGGCGATCAGCGAACAAAGGGTGTCGAGCGGGATGTGCAAGCGCACGGTGGGCCTCCTCGGGTCGTTGCTGCCGTTCGCGTCTGGCCTGATTCTGGGCGTATTGTCGTGTCCTTCACTGTCCAGTTTACTACGGTGTCGAGGCATGATTGGCTGACCCGCAACAAACCGCTGCGGAAATGTTCGGTCTGCCGCGGGCGCTGCGTCAACGCGCTGCCAACTCGATCACAGCGCCGGGTTACAGCGCCGGGCGACGGCTTGGCATCGGCCGCTTTGGCGCCAATCCTGTGCAGGCGGGGGTGCGTCGCCAGTCCGGACGCGCGCCACCGCGCCTGGCCTCTGTGCCGTCGAACCAGTAGCCCCTCCGTGGGCCAGGAGCCGCCATCATGCAGGACCGACCCATCATCCGCACCGCGCTGCCGCGGCGGCGCTATCAGATCGGCGATTACGCCGCTACGCTGCTCGGGGAGATCGAAAGCGGCGATGGCCGCGACTATCGATTCATCCTGGCCTTGGTCCCAGGCAACGGCGGCGAGCCAGTCTGCTATATCACCTGCGAGGCGGCCCCGCCGGCACGGGCGGCGGCCGGCGCTTGGGACCTGCGGGTGGTCAGCGAGGCCCTGACCGAGGTGATGGACAGCGCCGACCACTGGGCCGACCTGGATCATTTCGCCGAGCAGGGTCTCGATCTCGCGCGCCAGTTGCTGGGGCTTGGTCACGCGCCGGCCTTCAAGCTCCAATAGCCGGTGCCCCGGCGCTGGCCGGGGCGGGCGCGAGGCCGGCGGCAGCGAGCAGGTCGGGGATGTCCGCGGGGATCAGTTCGATGTCTTTGCCGGTACAGAAGCGGCGTTCCTTCGGCGTTGGCGCCGGGATCAGGCTCCAGCCGGTGGGGCTGCCGGCACCGAAGCAGACATCGGCGAGCACCATGCGCTCAGTATCGCGGGTCAGGCGCAGGCCCAGGTAGAGGTAGCGGCGTCCGCGGCGTCTCTCCTTGAGGAAGGGCGGGATGCCGAAGCCTCCCATCAATTCCGTCAGGTAGTCCACGAAGTCGGCATCCGAGGCGATATAGGTCGGGTCCGGGCGGGGGCTGCCCAGGGGCTTGAACAGCACCGGCAGGCTCGGGTCTGCCTGCGCCAGATCGATCTCATGGTAGGCATCATCGCGCCAAAGATGAATGCGAAAGCGATAGTCGGCGCCGGCGGTGCGGGCGATGCCGCGGATCAGCAGGTGCGGCCGATCCTGGTAGCAGTCTTGGAGCTGGGTATCGCGGTTGCAGTCGATGATGTAGGGCAGGTGCAGGCTGGCCAGCCAGGCATGCAGGGGCGAACGGATCCACTGGCGTTCGCCGTAGGTCTGGTTCAGAAAGCGGATCACCGCCGCGCGACCGCGTTTGAGTTCCACGTTCATCGCAGCGCGGGAGAATTCCCACATCAGCTTGGGGGCCATCGGGCGCCCCTGATTCATCGCGATAATGAGGCTGTCGCTATCGGCTGGCAGCGGCAGGCCGGTGTCGATCTCGGTGACCCCGGCGAGGGCGCCGGGGCCCAGGTAGGGCACCAGTTCGCCGCGGCCGAGGGTGGCGGCGAGGTGGGTCAGGTCGGTGGGCATGGTCGGGCCTGTGCGGTTCGGCGATGGGGCCGGTGGGCCGGTGGCCGAAATTCATGCACAAAGCGGGCCGCATTCGGATTCGCTCCAATATGCGCCCGCGCCCTGACTAAGTGCGCGACAAGCCCCGCTGTTCAGGGCGGCGAGGATGTCGACATTGGGGGCAGATCATCGGGACAGGCCAGCGCCGGATCGCCGTGCAGGTGTCCGCAGTCGGTCAGCGGTTTTTCACAAGCGCTCAGTTTTCACAAGCTATCAGGGTCCGGTCTCCCCCAGCGGTCGTGGTGGCCGCGCGTACCAGGTCAGCAGGGCGACCAGCAGATAGGCCAGTGCCAGCGCCACCAGGCCCCACTTGACCTGGGTGAGCAAAATCAGACGCTCGGGTGCGATATCGGTCGCGCGCTCGCCGATGATGCGCAGTAGCCACAGGTTCTCGATCACATCCAACCCGCCGGCCAGCAACGGGGCCAGCGCCAGCAGCAGCCCGAGCGGGCGCCATAGGCGGCCATGTCCAGCGTGCTCCCGTGACGCCCGCAGGACCAGCAGGAACAGCAGCGGAGCGTAGCCCAGGATCAGCAGGAAGTCGACATGGATGCCGCGCAGCACCGCGGCGCGTCCGGCCTCGCCCCAACAGCCCAGCAGCTTGCGAACCACCACCGGGTCAGTGGCGAACTGCATCTGTACCTGACTGCTGCGCAGGCACAGCGACCCGTTATCGCTCTCGACCCAATTCACTGCCACCAGCCCGATCAGGGTCAGCAGCAGGAACAGGACGAGCAGCCAGGTGCGCGGGCCGCGCATCAGTTATCGCCGTCCCGGGCCAGGCGGAAGCCGACGCTGCGATGGCTGAAGCCGGTGCCGATCAGGCAGCGATAGGCCGAACGCATGTAGCCGGCATAGCCGTACCATGAGCCCCCTCGCATGACGCGACGCGTGCAGTTGCCGTCCAGCCAGGGGCTACCGTCGGTGGGTGCACCCTCGTAGTCTTCGTTCCAGCAATCGGCGGTCATCTCGGCGACGTTGCCGTGCATGTCGTAGAGGCCCCATGGGTTGGGGGGGTAGCTGCCAGTGGGCGCGGTCTGGCCCAGATTGACGCCGGTGTGGGCCCCGCAGTCGGCGTACTCGAAGGTGCCATCGTAGTTGGCCTGATCGGTGTCGATGCAGTCGCCGGTGCTGAATGGGGTGGTGGTGCCAGCGCGGACCGCGTATTCCCATTCCGCTTCGCTGGGCAGCCGATAACCCTTGTCCGTGAGCCGGTTGAGCCAGCGCAGATACTCGCGCACATCGTCGTGCGAGACGTTGATCACCGGGCGGTTGCCGCGCCCCCAGCCCTCGTCGGAGGGCTGTTTGATGCAGCCCTCGTCGATGACGCAGGCGTCCCAGTCGGCAAAGGTAACCTCCCGCTCGCCGAGTTCGAAGGCTGGCACGCAGACCTCGCGCTGGGGGCCCTCATCGGCGTCGCGTTCGGGCTCGTCCGGCGGGCTGCCCATGATGAAGCAGCCGGCCGGGATCTGGGCCATCCGGATCTCTGGGGCCAGGCTGAGCTTGATGGTCTGTTCTGTGCCCGCACCCACTACGATGGTGCGTTCCGCCGGATCGAAGCCGGCCTTGGCTGCCCCCACCTGATATTCGCCGGGCGGTAGGCGGATCATGAAGGTCTCCTGGGCCGAGGCCGGTGACAGTCCCTTGAGTTCGCCATCGACGGTCAACTGGGCGTCGCCGGGGATGCTGAAGATGCGTACCACGCCGATATCGGCGGCGACATCCTGGGCCGTGGCATTGATCGGCAGGAATATCGCGAGACCCAGTAGGAGGAGCGTTGAATAGCGCACGGGATAGATTCCTCGGTGGTATGAACATGCATGATCTCGGCAACTGGACCAGAAGCCGACGAGCCCGGCGAGCCAGTCCTGGACCAGCACCAGTGGTAGCCCAGCGTTGGCCCCGGTATCGGCACAACGCCGAGCCGACTGCAGACCGGCCCCAGCGAGCGGATTCGGCCGAGGATGGTCTATGCTGAGCGCTGCCCCGGCACCGGCGTTGGATTCTAGTCCAAAACCCAGCGGTTGGCGGGTTTGTCCGAGTGTCCTGGTTGGGCCTAGCCCGCGCTCAGGGGGCTGCTGTCGCCGCATGGGCCGACGGCTGATGACGGTCCGGGCGGCGCTGGTTAGTGATGGCGGGTATACAATCAGGCAGTTCGGCGGTGGCACATCCGTGCCGGCCGCGCTGCCATACCGGAGTGTTCCATGTTTGCAACCAATCTGGTTCTGTTGCTCGCCTTTATCGCGATGATCGCGGGCTTTGTCTGGCTGTTTCGCGATGGCGAGGGGGCCGCGGTGCGTCCCACCATCGTGCGTAAGCGGCGCGGGCAGGATGCTGAGGAGGATGGCGCCGACGAGGCTGGGCGCGACTGACAGGCTACCGGGGCGGTCGGCGTTAGCGGAGGCACCGGCCCGGTGCTGGTTCCTCGCCCGCCTCAGCCCGGTGCGCCGTCGCGGGGAAAGACCACCAGATGTTCCGCCAGCAGGCGGATGCCCAGGGTCTCGCCGATGGCATGGCGATGATGGCTAGGGACCAGACAGAGCACCTCGGCGCCGCTCGGCAGGCGCAGCGTGTAGAGGAATTCGGCGCCGCGGAAGGCGCGTTCGACGATCTGCGCCCGGCGCGTGCTGCTATCGTCGTAATCCAAGTCATCGGGCCGGATTAACACCTCGGCGAGCCCCCCGGGGGCCAGCCCGTGGGGGCGCACCCCGGCAATCGTGCCGAGTTCGGTCTTCACCCGCAGGTCATCCTGTACCAGGGCTGGTAATAGCACGCCCTGGCCAATGAAGTTGGCCACGAAGCGGTCGGCCGGCTCATGGTAGAGATCGAAGCCACTGCCCCATTGGCGGATCTCCCCATCTCCGAGGACGCCGATGCGGTCGGCCATCGCGAAGGCCTCCAACTGGTCATGGGTGACCAGGATCGCGGTGACGCCTTCGCGCTGGAGCATGCCGCGTACCTCTCGGGCAAGTTGCTCGCGCAGATCGGCATCCATGTTGGAGAAGGGCTCGTCCAACAACAGGATATCTGGGCGCGGGGCCATGGCGCGGGCCAGCGCCACCCGCTGCTGCATGCCACCGGAGAGTTCATGCGGATAATGGTTGGCCGCCGCCCCCATCCCAATCAGCTCCAGCAGCGCCCCGACCCGCCGCTCGCGCTCCGCGGCGCGCAGCCGGCGCAGCCCGAAGCCGATGTTCTTGGCCACGGTGAGGTGCGGGAACAGGGCGAAATCCTGGAACACCATCCCCACCCGGCGCTCTTCCGGCGGTATCGTGGTGCCCGGGGCCGAGACCTGCTTGCCATGCAGGCGGATCACCCCGGCGGTGACCGGCTCGAAGCCGGCGATGGCCCGTAGCAAGGTGGTCTTGCCGCATCCACTGGGGCCGAGCAGGCAGCCCAGATCGCCCCGCGCCAGCGCGAAGCTGACATTGCGCACGATGGTCACCTCCCCATAGGCGACGCTGACCGCGTTGACCTCAAGCTGGATTCGCTCCGCGTCCGCTGCCGTGGTCGATGGGGGTGCAAGGAGGGGCCGCGGCTCCGCGGTGGGGCAGTCGTCGTCAGGGGCTGTCGGCATGGCGGGAGCGGGTGATGGAGCGGCTCAGCAGGATCACCGGCAGCAGGCCGGCGATGACGATGGTCAGGGCGGCTGGGGCGCTGTCCGCCAGTCGCTCATCCGAGGCCAATTCGAAGGCGCGGACCGCCAGTGTATTGAAGTTGAACGGGCGCAGGATCAGGGTCGCTGGCAACTCCTTGAGCACATCCACGAACACCAGCAGCAGGGCGGTGAGCAGGCTGCCGCGCAGCATCGGCAAATGAATGCGCGCCAGCATCTGGCTCGGGCGATAGCCCAGCGAGCGGCCAGCCTCGTCCATGGAAGGGCGGATCTTGGTGAGCCCAGCCTCCACCGTTTGCAGCGCAACGGCGAGGAAACGGGTCACATAGGCGAACATCACTGCCGCCAGGGTCCCGCTCAGCAGCAGGCCGGTGGAGACCCCGAACCGGGCGCGCATCCAGGCATCCAGGCTGTTGTCGAACCAGGCGAACGGGATCATCACTCCGACCGCGATCACAGTACCGGGTACCGCATAGCCCATGGCGGCCACCTGCACCGACGTGCGCACCGTCAGTGACGGGTGCAGGCGCCGACCATAGCCAAGCAACAGCGCAAGCAGCAGCGCCAGCAGGGCGGCGCCAGCGGCGAGACTGAGGCTGTTCCAGGCGAGTTGCAGGAAGGCCGCGTCGAAGCGGGTAGTGGCGACCGCGAGTGACCAGTAAAGCAGTTGCCCGGCCGGCACCAGAAAGCCGAACAGCAGCGGGCTGAAACAGAACAGGCTGGCGAGGGCGGCGCGCCAGCCCCGCAGATGCAGGCGGCGGATGACCTGCTCGCGCTGGCTGCTGTGATGATAGCGGGCGTGCCGGCGCGACCAGCGTTCCAGCAGGATCAGCGCGAACACGAAGCCGAGCAGCAGGGCCGAGAGCTGAGCCGCGGCGGCGGGGCTGCCCAGTCCGAACCAAGTGCGGAAGATGCCGGTGGTGAAGGTCGGTACGCCGAAATACTGCACCGTGCCGTAATCCGCCAGGGCCTCCATCAGGGCCAGTGACAGGCCGGCGACGATGGCTGGCCGCGCCAGGGGCAGGGCGACGGTGAAAAAGGTGCGCCAGGGGCCGTTGCCCAGGGTGCGGCTGACATCGAGCACGCACAGGGACTGGCTCAGGAAGGCCGCGCGCGCCAGCAGATAGACATAGGGATAGAGCACCAGCGACAGCATCAGCATGGCGCCCTCGAGGGAGCGAATCTGGGGAAACCAGTAATCGCGAAAGCCCCAGCCGGTCCACGCGCGCAGCGTGGTCTGGACTGGACCGGCGAAGTCGAGCAGGCCGGTGTAGGTGTAGGCGATGATGTAGGCCGGCATCGCCATCGGCAGCAGCAGAGCCCACTCGAATAGGCCGCGGCCGGGAAACCGGCACATGCTGGTCAGCCAGGCGCAGCCGACCCCGCCGATCAGCGTGCCGACACTCACCCCCAACATCAGCAACAGCGAGTTGCTGACGTACAGCGGCAGCACGGTGGCGGCCAGATGGCGCCAGATCTCACCGGCAGGGACGAACAGGAACCCGACCACCACCAGCACCGGCAGCGACAGCAACAGCGCGATGCTCACCAGCGTTGGCGGCCAGGCGCTGAGGTGTCGCCCGCGGCGCGGGCGGGTGGTCGCGGACAGGGTCGGGGTCAGCGTGGACAAGCGGCTGCGGTCAGAAACACGGGCAGACAATGTGGCCGGGGCGGTCGAAGCGGGATGACGCGGGGCCGCTCGGCGGGGAACCCCGATTATCGCACGGCCGTTCCATGGCCGTCGGTTGGATGCCCGGTCCGCGGCGATGCTGCCGGTTGCTGCCCCCGTGCCGGCAACCCGCGCCAGCGTGGATCGGGTGCCGGTGGGGCGGGTGGTTGGCTAACGCCAACCGGCGCGGTCCATCAGCATCACTGCCTCGGCATTGAGTTCACCCAGCCGGGCGAGGTTGATCGTGTCGGCCTCGAACTCGCCCCAGGCGACCAGTTCCGGGCTGATCTCGACCTCCGAACGGACCGGGTATTCACCATTGACCTCGGCATACCAGGCCTGGGCCTCGGGGCTTACCAGATACTCGATCAACTGCACTGCGTTGTCGGCATTGCGCGCGGCCTTGGTCAGGGCGGCGCCGCTGACATTGACATGGGTGCCGCGCCCATCGCCGGCGCCTGGCTGGTTGGGCCAGAAGATGCCGATCTTCTCGGCTGGCTCCACCTCGGCCGGATCGCCGGACTTGAGCATGCCGGCCAGATAGTAGGTGTTGGCGATGGCGATGTCGCATTCCCCCGCGGCCGCGGCCTTGATCTGATCGCGATCACCCCCGATCGGCGGACGCGCCATGTTAGCCACCAGGCCGCGTGCCCAGGCCTCGGCGGCCTCGATGCCGTCGGCGGCGATCATGGAGCCGACCATCGACTGGTTATAAATGTTGCTGGATGAGCGGATGCAGATGCGCCCCCGCCACTGCTCGTCGGCGAGGTCCTCGTAGGTGGACAGCTGGGCGGGATCGACCTTGCCGACGACATACATGATCGGTCGTGCCCGCATGGAGAGCCCCACCCAATGGCCTTCGGGGTCGCGATAGTTGGCAGGCACTGCCGCGTCGATGACCTCGGAGACAATGGGCTGGGTCAGTTCGCTGGCCTTGGCCTGGTGCAGGTTGCCGGCGTCCACCGTCAGCAGGATGTCGGCGGGGGTGTTGATGCCCTCGCTGCGCAGACGCTGCACCAGCTCGTCGGCATTGCCAGTGACCAGATTGACCTGGATGCCGGTCTCCTCGGTAAAGCGGTCTAGCAGGGGCTTGATCAGCTCCTCCTTGCGGGCCGAGTAGATATTGACCTCGCCGTCGGCACTGGCCAGGGCTGGCAGCAGCGTCGCCGGCAGCGCCAGCAGGGTGCTCAGGGCCAGCGCTGACAATAGCCGGCCGCCGGTCACGGCACGGGAGGGGGGCAGAACATTCATGGATCAGAGACTCCTCTTCTTCGGATAGACCCGGTTCTTCATTGAAGACCAGGCGGTAAAGACACAAGGGGCGGGTCGTCCGCGCGAGCCAGATCCCAGGCGCGGTCAGGGTGATCGGTGCTTTTCCGCGATTCCATTGGGTGTTAAAAGCCATCTCCCTGGCAAGCCTTTGGGGCCGGGGTGCTGGTGTTGGGTCGCCGGTGCAGGCATGGGACTCTCACCGCAAGGCGGAAGAGATGAGGGATAATAATGCGAAGCATTACTGTTTGCAATCGATCGGCTCGGGGCGATCGGCAAGGCTGGCAGCGATGGGTTTCGCTGCGCTGTACCGATCCGACCTGCGACCTGCGCGTCACCGGCCCGGAGCGACGTTAGGGTTTGGCCGTGCCAGGGTCGGCGCCCGCACCCGTGATGCCGTCCGCGACCGCTGTCGTGGCCGCCCCCTTGAAAGTTCCCGGGCAGGCAGGATGTAGCGCCCAACCACCTGGCCCTCCGCGCCCGCCCTCCGACCTTTTTGTGTCAGGGACTTGATTCCCGGCGCCGCCGCCGTACCATTACCTAGTAAACTACTCGGGTATCACATTATGAGTGCAAGCACCGCAGACCTGCCAACCTCGACGCCGGCCGCGACCGCGGCCAGTCAGTATGATGCCATCGTGCGGTCCGGCTACGAGCACGGCTTCGTCACCGAGATCGAGTCCGACACCTTGCCGCCGGGCCTCGACGAGGGCGTGATCCGGGCCATCTCGGCGCGCAAGGGAGAGCCGGCCTTCATGACCGATTGGCGGCTGGCCGCCTACCGTAAGTGGCTGCAGATGCCGACGCCGGCCTGGGCCTCGGTCCATCATCCGCCGATCGACTACCAGGCGATCTCCTACTTTTCGGCACCGAAGAAGAAGGATGGCCCCAAGAGTCTCGACGAGGTCGACCCGGTGCTGCTGGAGACCTACAGGAAGCTCGGTATCCCGATCGAGGAGCAAAAGGCCCTGGCCGGCGTAGCCGTCGATGCGGTATTCGACAGCGTCTCGGTGGCGACCACTTTCCGCGAGAAACTGGCCGAGGTCGGGGTGATCTTCTGTTCGATCTCCGAGGCCCTGCAAGAGCACCCGGAGCTGGTGCGGCAGTATCTGGGCAGTGTCGTGCCGGCGACCGACAATTACTATGCCGGGCTCAATTCGGCAGTGTTCACGGACGGTACCTTCGTCTATGTGCCCAAACACACCCGCTGCCCGATGGAGTTGAGCACCTATTTCCGGATCAACACGGCCAACACCGGGCAGTTCGAGCGCACCCTGATCATCGCCGAAGAGGGCAGCTATGTCAGCTATCTGGAGGGCTGTACCGCGCCCCAGCGCGACGAGAACCAGCTGCACGCAGCAGTGGTAGAACTCATCGCCCTGGAAGGGGCTGAGATCAAGTACTCGACGGTGCAGAACTGGTATCCCGGCGACGAGCATGGCCGCGGTGGGATCTATAATTTTGTTACCAAGCGGGGCGATTGCCGCGGGGCCCGCTCCAAGATCTCTTGGACCCAGGTCGAGACCGGCTCCGCCATCACCTGGAAGTATCCCAGTTGCATCCTGCGCGGCGACGACTCGGTGGGTGAGTTCTACTCGGTTGCAGTGACCAAGGGCCGGCAGCAGGCCGACACCGGCACCAAGATGATCCATCTCGGCAAGAACACCCGCTCGACCATTGTTAGTAAAGGCATCAGTGCCCAACACGGGCAGCAGTCCTATCGCGGCCTGGTGCGCATCGCCGCCAAGGCGGAGGGTGCACGTAACCACACTCAATGCGACTCGCTGCTGATCGGCGACAAATGTGCGGCTAACACCTTCCCCTATATCGAGGTCAAGAACCCGACGGCGAAGATGGAGCACGAGGCGACCACCTCGAAAATCAGCGACGATCAGCTCTTCTATTGCCGTTCGCGCGGGCTGGCCGAGGAGGACGCCGTGTCGATGATCGTCAACGGCTTCTGCAAAGAGGTCTTCAACGAATTGCCGATGGAGTTCGCGGTGGAGGCGCAGAAACTGCTGAGTATCAGTCTGGAGGGGGCGGTGGGCTAACCGTCCGCCTGCACGTCGCGGGTGTCGTGCCTGACCGCGCCCGCCGCCGCCAGCGGCGGGTCGCGTGATACCCAAGCCGGTGCGGCTAGCGTGGCCGGCGCGACCCGACCCAAGCCGAATTTACCCGTCCTCGCGGAGCGGGGTCGACGACCTGGAGTTTGTAACATGCTGTCTGTCAAGGGCCTGCGGGCCAATGTGGGAGAGAACGAGATCCTGACCGGGCTAGATCTGGAGGTCGGTCCCGGCGAGGTGCACGCGATCATGGGGCCGAATGGCTCCGGTAAGAGCACCTTTGCCCATGTCCTCTCCGGGCGCGAGGGCTACGAGGTGACCAGCGGTTCGGTCCAGTTCGACGGTCACGATCTGCTGGAACTGGAGCCCGAGGAGCGCGCCCGGCTCGGTCTCTTTCTGGCATTCCAGTATCCGGTGGAGCTGCCAGGGGTCAACAATACCTACTTTCTCAAGGCAGCCCTGAATGCCATCCGCAAGTCGCGCGGCGAGTCCGAGCTGGACGCGGTGTCCTTCATGCGGCTGATGAAGGAGCGCCTGAAGGTCCTACATCTAGACGACAGCCTGCTCAAGCGGCCGGTCAATTTTGGGTTCTCCGGTGGTGAGAAGAAGCGTAACGAGATATTCCAGATGGCGATGCTGGAGCCCCGCCTGGCGATCTTGGACGAGACCGATTCGGGCCTCGATATCGATGCCCTGCGGATTGTCGCTGATGGCGTCAATGCCTTGCGCGATCCCGCGCGCTCGATGATCGTCGTCACCCATTATCAGCGCCTGCTCGACTATATCGAGCCCGATCATGTCCATGTGCTAGCGCGCGGTCGCATCATCCGCTCCGGCGGCAAGGAACTGGCGCTGGAACTGGAAGAGCGCGGCTACGGCTGGATCGACGAGGTTGCGGCGTGAACGCGGCGGTTGCACCCATGACGCCTGGAAAGGGCGCGCAAGGCCAGGGCAGCCCGGCTGCCCTGTTTCAGGACTGGCTCCCCGCCGCTGGCAGATCGACTGGCCAGTCGTTGCCCTGGCTCGCGGCACAGCGGGTGCAGGCCCGGGCCCGAGTGCGAGAACTCGGCGTGCCCAGTCCCAAATCCGAGGGCTGGCGCTACAGCAGCCTGAGTCCCCTGCTGGAGCAGGGTTTCAGGGCCGTTGGTGAGGCCAGTGGTGAGGCCGGCTCGGCACTGGACCCGGGCGCACTGCAGACGCTACTAATCCCGGAACTGCGGTCACATCGGGTGGTGCTGGTCAACGGGCGTTTTGACGCCGCTTTATCTGCTCTTGGCACCCTGCCCCGCGGCGTGCGCATCGGCGGCCTGCGTGACAGTCTAGCGCGAGACCCGGACGCGCTGGAGGGTCTGCTGACCAGCGTCGCGGGGGATGGCAGTCACGTCTTCACCGCCATCAATACCGCCAGCCTCGATGATGGTGTGGTGCTTCTGATGGAGCGGGGGGCGCTGCTGGAGGAGCCGCTCGAGGTGATCCACGTGGCGCTACCTGCGAGTGCCGATGCGCGTGGCCACGAACTGGCACCGCCGGTCGCCCATCCGCGTCTGCTGTTCAGCCTTGGCGACGGCGCTCAGGCCGAGATCATCGAGCGCTACGTCGGGCCCGGCGGGGGTCCCAGTTGCACCAATGCCGTGGTCGAGATTGCCCTGGGCCGGGGCGCGCTCCTGCGCCACCGGCGCATCCAGGATGAGCACGCCGACGGTTTTCATCTCAGCGGCGTCTATCTCAGCCAAGGTGCCGACAGCCGTTATGAAGGGATCAACATCGGTCTCGGTGGGCGCTGGGCGCGCACCGATCTGGTCATGCGTTTTACCGGCGAACATGCCGAATGCGACCTGCGCGGCCTTTACCTAGCCGGCGATCGGCAATTGCTCGACTACCATCTGGACGTGCATCACGGCCTACCGCACTGCGCGAGCCGTGAGAACTTCAAAGGCATCCTATTCGGCAAGGGGCGGGCGGTATTCGATGGCTTGGTGTATGTGGCGCCGGATGCGCAAAAAACCGACGCCGCCATGTCTAACCGCAACCTGATTCTCTCGCCTAATGCTGAGGTCGATACCAAGCCGCAACTGGAGATCTATGCCGACGACGTGAAGTGCAGTCATGGCACTACAGTGGGGCAGATCGAGCCGGAGATGCTGTTCTATCTGCGCTCGCGCGGCATCTCCGCGGGACTGGCCCGCCGCATGCTATGTCTGGGCTTCGCCGGTGAGATCATCGACGGTCTTGGTCCCGCCGCCTTGCGCGAACATGTGACCGAGCAGGTGGGTGCCCGCCTGGAACAGGCGCCGCTCTAAGGAGCATCTGATCGACCGGCCATCCCGGCCGAAGATCAGCATGGAACCCGACGACGCGGTCGCCGGTTTCCTTTATCGTTAAATGCTGAATTCCTCAGCGTTGCATTGGCGCATCCGGGTCCTGGCTGAGCCAATGGCTTGCAAATGAACAGCGCGCCGGGTCGCTGGCCCGGCTGCAGTCCCGAGGTGGTTGTGCGATGAACAGACTTGCGCGTTTTGCCGGCTTCGGTGTTGCCGCGGAGGAGGGCGTCGATCGCGACCCCGACGCGGCACCCGCTGGTGGCCTCGTCGATGCGGTGGTCGAGCAGGTCGCTCCGGAAGACCTGCGCGAACCCATCATTGCGGCCCTGCGGAAGGTCCATGATCCGGAGATCCCGGTCAACATCTATGATTTGGGTCTGATCTACAACATCGATATTGCCGACAACGGCGATGTTGCCATCGATATGACCCTGACTGCGCCGGCCTGCCCGGTGGCCGGCATGATGCCGGTGATGGTCAAGGATGCGGTGCAGACTGTCGATGGGGTTGGCCGGATCGACGTGGAACTGGTATGGGAGCCGCCCTGGACCCAGGACAAGATGTCCGACGAGGCGCTGCTGGCGCTCGGGATGCTCTGACCGTCCGCGGTGGGGCCCCTGCCGATCCTCGGAGCAGGCGCGAGCGGGCACCGAAACGGGGGCCGGCGATGCCGCCAGGCGCAGCCGGAGGCGGCCTCGCGGTAGTCCGCTTGGCCGGATCGTGCTGATGCGCATCCAATTCTGGTCCCATGGTCGCGCCGCTCCGCCCGGGCGGCAGCGCCGATCGCAGGTTGCCGTCTATCCACCCGCCGACCGTGCGGCTACCGTCCCGGGTGTCCGCTCACGTCACTTCGGATCGGGTCGAGGCCGGACCTGGTCGGGGCCAGGTCCCGTCCGGGATAGTCTGCAGCGACTACTCGACGCGCCTCCTGATTGAACTGGTCAAAGGACGCTCCGACTGGCCACAACGCTAGCTGCCCGGGCAACCCTCGCTGCCCCCCTAAACCCGCCGCCGACCATCCCCGGTCGGTCCTCGATTCTCCCCCGGTCGGCGTATGCACCGCCGCCTGGCTCCGCGGCCAGCCAACCAGGTCCCGCTTCTGTTATCGTATCGATCTCGGATCGCGCCCGCGGTAGCTGCCGCTCATCTCCGTCCTGCTCGTCTGGTCTCCTGCCGCGCGTCACGCCAGATCCTGATCCTGATCCTGATCCTGATCCAGATCCGGGATCGGCGCGGTCCGACGCCAGCCCCTGCCAACACGCCATGTTCATGAAGTCCCTGCAACGCTTGCTGCCGCGCGTTTCGATTGGTCTGATGCTGCTTGCCATGCCGGCGCTCCTGTTGGCGGCAGCCGCGATGACGACGCTGCCGAACGGGCCGGCGGTGCCGCGCCCGGCGGTCGTGGAGCCGGCGCTGGTGGCCGCTGCCGCTGAGGATGGCGTTCGGTTGCCAGCGCGGGCGCCGGTGCTCGCGGTGTCGCCTGTTGCTCCGGCAATGGCCCCGGAGTTGGCGTCCGATCTCCTGGCACAACGGTCCCTAGATCCCCAACAGCCCCTGGGACCGGTTCCGCAACTCGATGCCAATGTGGCGGGGACGGCAGCACTGGTCGCGCTGCCGGATTTCACCGGTCTGGTGGAGCGCTACGGTCCGTCGGTGGTCAACATCAGTAGCAAGCAGAACCCACTGCTGGGACCCCAGGATTTCGATGGTGAATACAGCCTGCCCGAGGATAGTCCGTTGTACGACTTCTTCCGGCGCTTCTTTGGCGACGAGGGCAGCCCGTTGCCCGAGGACAGCGAGCAGGGTCGCTCCCTGGGGTCGGGTTTCTTTCTGACCGCGGATGGCTATGTCCTGACCAATGCGCACGTCGTCGAGGCGGCCGACGAGATCATCGTTCGCACTAGCGACCGGCGCGAGTTCATCGCCCGCGTGGTGGGCGCCGATTCGCGCAGCGACATCGCCCTGCTCAAGATCGATGGCGAGGGCCTGCCAGCGGTGGAGATCGGTTCAGTCAATGGTCTGAAGGTGGGTGAATGGGTTCTGGCCATCGGCTCGCCGTTTGGCTTTGACCATTCAGCCACCGCTGGAATCGTCAGCGCCAAGGGGCGCAGTCTTCCGAGCGAGAGCTATGTGCCTTTTATTCAGACCGATGTCGCGATCAATCCCGGCAACTCCGGCGGCCCCTTGTTCGATCTGCGCGGCCGCGTCATTGGTGTGAATTCCCAGATCTATAGTCGTACCGGTGGTTTCATGGGGCTGTCCTTCGCCATACCGATCGATGTCGCGATGGATGTGGTGGAGCAATTGCGCACCAAAGGGCGGGTCAGCCGAGGTTGGTTGGGTGTCGTGATTCAAGACGTGACTCGGGAATTGGCCGAGACCTTTGGTCTCGCTCACCCGCGTGGGGCCTTGATCGCGCAGGTGTTGCCAGGCAGCCCGGCCGAGGCGGCTGGATTGCGCGCTGGCGACGTGATTCTTCGCTTCGATGGCCGCGATATCCCGATGTCCAGCAGTCTGCCGCCGATGGTCGGGACCGCGCGCGTCGGCAGCAGCCTCCTGGTCGAAGTGCTGCGCCTGGGCGAGATCATGAACCTGGAAGTGATGCTGGCCGAATTGCCAGACGAGGAGGAATTCGTTATCACTGGCGGACAGGTCGAACCGGCGGCGGCCAACCGGCTCGGACTGGTGGTCAAGGACTTGAGCGACGAGCAGCGCGAACGCATGGGTCTCGGCACGCAGGGGGTCATGGTGGAGAGCGTCGAGCCCGGCCCCGCGGAGCAGGCCGGAGTCCGCGCCGGGGATATCATCCTGAGCTTCGATAATCAGGTGGTGAGTGATAGCAAGCATTTTCGCTCGTTGCTCGACCTTGCGGTCCCCGGCAAAGCGGTGGCCGTGCTGGTGCAGCGCGGTGACGGGCGCATGTTCTATCCCATCCGGGTGCCCGCCGAATAGCGACTGTAAAGGTATTGCCGGGATCGGCGAAGAGAGGTTGAGCCACGAGGCACACGAAGGGCACGAAGGAGGGCAAGCGGTTGATATCGCTTTCTTTTCTACTTCATGGTCTTCGCGATTTTCGTCGTGAACAACGCCTCCTCCCGCCGTTTGCCGAATACCTTCACACTCTCAATAGCGCTGGTGAGCTGCGCTCGTCAGCGACTCACGCGGGCGGGGATGCCCGCCCCGCGGGCAGTACCGAATGCCTGTGCGTTGCCCTCGCATCTGGACTCTCTCTACCGGAACCCGGACCCATGGTCGCTACCCGCTTCATCCGCAATTTCTCGATCATCGCCCACATCGATCATGGCAAGTCCACCATTGCCGATCGCTTCATCCAACATTGTGGCACTCTGACCGCACGGGAGATGTCTGAGCAAGTGCTCGATTCCATGGATCTGGAACGTGAGCGGGGTATCACTATCAAGGCCCAGAGTGTGACCCTGGATTATCCCGCCCGCGATGGTCAGGTCTATGAACTGAACTTCATCGACACCCCCGGTCATGTCGATTTCTCTTATGAGGTATCGCGCTCGTTGGCCGCCTGCGAAGGGGCGCTGCTGGTGGTGGACGCGGCTCAGGGGGTCGAGGCGCAGAGCGTTGCCAATTGTTATACCGCCATCGAACTAGGACTCGAGGTGCTACCGGTACTGAACAAGATCGATCTGCCCTCCGCCGAGCCGGAGCGGGTGATTCGCGAGATCGAGGAGATTATCGGTCTCGAGGCCCGGGACGCCCTGCGGGTGAGTGCTAAGACCGGAGTCGGCATCCCCGACCTGCTGGAGATGCTGGTGGAGCGCATCCCGCCCCCTCAGGGTGATCCCGCGGCCCCCCTGCAGGCCTTGATCGTTGATTCCTGGTTCGATTCCTATGTCGGCGTGGTCTCGCTGATCCGGGTGATGCAGGGTACCCTGTCGCGCCGCGACAAGATCCTGGTCATGTCCACCGGACGGACGCATCAGGCCGATAGCATCGGTGTGTTCACCCCCAAGAAGACCGAGCGTCAGCAATTGGGACCGGGTGAGGTGGGATTTCTGGTGGCCGGCATCAAAGAGATCGACGGTGCCCCGGTTGGCGATACGGTGACCGGGGCCGACCGCCCGGCATCGGCGCGCCTGCCGGGGTTTCGCGAGGTCCAGCCGCGGGTCTTCGCTGGGCTCTATCCGGTCTCCTCGGATGCCTATGAGGATCTGCGCGATGCGCTGCGCAAGCTGCGCTTGAACGACGCTGCGCTGTTCTATGAGCCGGAGACCTCGCAGGCCTTAGGCTTTGGCTTCCGGTGCGGTTTCCTTGGTCTGCTGCACATGGATATCGTGCAGGAGCGCCTGGAACGGGAATACGACCTTGATCTGATCACGACAGCGCCGACGGTCATCTATGAGGTGGAGCAGACCGATGGTAGCGTGATCCGGGTGGATAATCCCGCCAATCTGCCCGAGTTAGGGCAGATTCGGGAGATTCGCGAGCCCATCATCGAGGCCCATATCCTGGTTCCGCAGGATCTGCTCGGTGGGGTGATTAATCTCTGCATCGAGAAGCGGGGCGTGCAGCGCCAGTTGCAGTATCTCGGCGGCCAGGTGCAGGTGACCTATGAGCTGCCGCTGAACGAGGTGGTGCTGGATTTCTTCGACCGCCTGAAATCGGTGAGTCGTGGCTATGCGTCGTTCGAGTATACGCTGAAGCGGTTTCAAGCCGCGGCGCTGGTCAAGCTGGATATCCTCATCAACGGCGAACGCGTCGACGCCCTGTCGCTAATCGTGCATCGCGATAACGTTCAGTATCGTGGTCGAGAACTCACCGAGCGCATGAAGGAATTGATTCCACGGCAGATGTTCGAGGTGGCTATCCAGGCCGCGATCGGCAGTAAGATCATTGCCCGTACCACGGTCAAGGCGCTGCGCAAAAACGTCACGGCCAAGTGCTATGGCGGCGATGTCACCCGCAAGCGCAAACTCTTGGAGAAGCAGAAGGCCGGTAAGCGGCGCATGAAGCAGGTGGGCCGGGTGGAGATACCCCAGGAGGCCTTTCTTGCGGTCCTTCAGGCCGGTAAGGATAATTAGCCCACCTGGCCCTGGGACTTGGCGCCGGCGGCTGCTGTTGTCGGCACTGCCGGTCGTGTTGGCTGCCGGCCAGTCCCCGCGCTGGGTCTCCCCCGAACCGGCCCAGGCCGACCGACTGAGCACTCAAGGAACCCCATGCCCTTCGATTTCCCAACCTTTCTCGTTGCTGCCACGGCCCTGACCGGCGGCATCTGGCTGGCCGACGCGCTGTTCTTCGCGCCGCGCCGCCGGCGTCTTGCCACCGCGGCCGGCGCGGCGACCGCGGAGACCGCCGACGCGGCTGCGCTGGCAGTGGCCAAGGAACCAGTGCTGGTAGAGTATGCACGCGCCTTCTTTCCGGTCATCCTGGTGGTGCTGCTGCTGCGCTCCTTCGTCGTGGAGCCCTTTCGGATCCCCTCGGGATCGATGATGCCGACCTTGTTGGTCGGTGATTTTATCCTAGTCAACAAGTATGACTACGGGCTGCGGCTGCCGGTGATCCATACCCTGATTTGGCGGCGGGGTGAGCCCGCGCGCGGCGATGTGGTGGTGTTCCGCTTTCCGCAACAGGAATCGGTCGACTACATCAAACGTGTGGTCGGGGTCCCTGGCGATCAGGTCTATTACCGCAACAAGACGCTCTATATCAATGGCGAGCCATTGCCCCAGTTTCCGTTGGGGGTCTACGAAGGCGATGGAGAGGGTTTTGGCCAGAGCGGATTGATGGAGTTAACCGAGACGATCGATGACCGCGAGCACAGTATTCTGGTCAATCCTCGTATCGGCGATTTCCCGCCGGCCTGCCGGGTCTTGGCGGGCGGGCCAGTGACGGTGCCGGAAGGGCATTTCTTCGTGGTCGGTGACAACCGCGACAACAGCAATGATAGCCGCTGCTGGGGCTTCGTCCCGGAACGTAACCTGGTGGGCAAGGCCTTTGTGATCTGGATGCACTGGAACAGCGAGCGCGCCGGCTTACCCATCGCCTTCGATCGGCTGGGAGATCTCATCAAATGAGTCCCAAGATCGCGGCGCTCGGATTGGTCGAGCCGGACCAGCCCTTTTTGAAACGGGATCGTTCCGGTCGGCACTTGTCCCATTGTTATTCTCTGCGTTCCCATCGGGTGGCAGGCTCGGCCGCCCAGTGCGCCCTGCGGTAATTGGGGTATGAGGCTGATATGACTTCAATGATTTTGTGGGGTTGATTGGCCAGTGAGCACCGATCCGCAGCGCCTGCTCGCGCGCCTGCTCGCGCGGCCGGCGAATCATCCAGAGCTGATTGTGCAGGCCCTGACCCATCGCAGCGCCGGGCCAGATAATAACGAGCGGCTGGAATTCCTCGGCGATGCCCTGCTCGGGCTGGTTATTGCTGAGGAACTGTTAGAGCGGCTGCCGGCGGCCGATGAGGGCGAATTGAGCCGGCGCCGTGCCGCGCTAGTCAATCAGGATGCCTTGGCAGCAATGGCGCGCGGACTGCAACTCGGCGACTATCTGCGGCTGGGGGCCGGCGAGTTGCGGACCGGCGGCCATACCCGTGATTCTATCCTGGCCGATGCCTTCGAGGCTCTGCTCGGGGCCATCTATCTGGATCAGGGTTTTGCGGTGGTGCGGGAACTGGTCCTCAACCTATATGCCGAGGCGCTGGCCGAGGCTGCTAGCAGCCTGATGCGCAAGGATGCCAAGACGCGGCTGCAGGAATGGCTGCAGGCGCGCCGCCGCGGGCTGCCCGAGTACGATGTGCTCGGGGTGAGTGGCGAGCAGCATGCCCAGCAATTTACTGTCTGTTGTCGTTTGACAGATTCCGAGGCGAGCGCAATCGGCGAGGGGAGCAGCCGGCGCCGCGCCGAACAACAGGCGGCCGAGACGCTGTTGGCGTTGCTCGGCGGTGCCGACAGCTCGGCGTCGCCTGCCTGAACCTCAGCGCTGCACCGCCAGGGGTATAGCGCTGTCATCCCTGATGTCTTTTCCGCCATGCAACCGCAGTTCCCGCTTGTTGCGGTGCGCCTTCTTGCCCTCGTGTCACCGCGGCGGTACGCCCTGCGTTCGGACGTCATCGACACGCCTCCACTGTCCGCAATGCCTACGTGCGACGGGTCTATCCGCTCATGACTAACCGCTGCGGCACTGTCGCGATCATCGGCCGGCCCAATGTCGGCAAGTCCACTCTGCTCAACCGCCTGCTCGGGCAGAAACTCGCGATCACCTCGCATAAGGCACAGACCACCCGTCACACCATCCTCGGTGTCAATACCCTGCCGAGTGGCCAGATCCTCTATGTGGATACCCCCGGCATCCATCGCCGTGGCGAGGGCGCACTGAACCGCTATCTCAACCGCGCCGCCCGTGCCGTGATGGCCGACGTCGATCTGGTGCTGTTCGTGGTCGAGGCGCTGCGCTTCAATCGCGAGGATGGCCTAGCCTTGGATGCGATCGCCGCAGCCAACCGGCCGGTGATCGCCGCGGTGAACAAGGTCGATCTGGTCACCGATAAGCCGCAACTGTTGCCGTACCTGGCGCAGTTGGCCGGGCGCCATCCCTTTCTGGAGATCGTGCCGGTCTCCGCGGCCCGCGGCGAGCAGACCGAGGTACTGGAGCAGACGGTGCTGACCGCGTTGCCAGAGGCGCCGAATCTGTTTCCGCCGGATCAGCTGACCGATCGCTCCGAGCGCTTCCTGGCGGCAGAACTGCTGCGTGAGCAGCTCACCCAGCGCTATGGCGACGAATTACCCTATCGGAGCACGGTCGAGATCGAGGCCTTTGTAGACGAGGGTGGTCGGTATCGCATCCATGCCCTTGTCTGGGTGGAGCGGGACAGCCAGAAGGCGATCCTGATCGGCCGTCACGGCAGCGCCCTGAAGGCGGCAGCGACCCAAGCCAGGCTGGAGATGCAGAAGCTGTTTGGCTGTCCGGTGCACCTGGAGGTCTGGGTCAAAGTCAAGCATAGCTGGAGCAGCGACGAGGCCGCCCTGGCCAGTTTGGGCTACGCGGAGCATTGATTGCCCGGTGCACCGGGTTGGCTCGATGATCGCGCTTTCCAAACGACGGACTGCTGCGGGGCAGGCCGCCGTGATGCGAGATTTTCTCACAGTGACGAAGTCTGGATTCACCGGCAGCGACGGGTCGCCCGTGCCGGCCGTCGCTAAAGGCGACGGTGGAGACGTGGCGGTTATGGCTGGCCCGCCGGTCAGCACGGGGGGAGCTTGGTCGGTCCGTGGGGGTCCCCGGGCCGCGGCCCGGGAGGCATGGCAGCGCGGTTTTGTGCTGCACCGGCGCGACTATGGCAACAGTAGTCTGCTTCTCGATGTCTTCACTGCGGCTCACGGCCGTTTGCCGCTGTTGGCTAAGGGTGCCAAGACGGCGCGTCGGGGTGGTAGTGCGCGGGCAGCACTATTGCAGGCATTTCAACCCCTGTGGTTGACCTGGAGCGGGCGCGGCGAGGTGGCGACCCTGACCCGCGCCGAGGCCGCTGGTATGCCGATTGCGTTGGCCGGCAAGACCCTTTACTGCGGGCTCTATTTGAACGAGCTGCTGCTACGGTTACTGGGGCGCCACGATCCCCACGAGGCCCTGTTCGTGTTCTACCAGCAGGCCCTGGCCGGGCTGGGCGGAGAGGGCGTCTTCCCGGCGTCGGCAGCCACCGACACCGACCCGTCTGCCACCCGGACCATCGGCGTCGCCGAGTCAGCGATGCCAACAGCGGAGCGGACGATTGGTGCGGGGCTGGTCAACCTGGTTCTGCGCCGCTTCGAACTGCACCTGCTGCAAGAGGTCGGTTACCAACTCGACCTGACCCGCGAGGCCGACACCGGCGTTCCGATCGACGTGCGTGCCGATTATGCCTATCACCCTGAACAAGGGCTGGTGCGGGTGGTCTCACCGACCGGTGTGGTCACGATCAGCGGCGACACCCTGCAGCGGCTGGCCACGGGCGTCCCGCTGAACGGTGAGCACGCGCGTGCCGCCCGCGACCTGTTACGTCTGGCGCTTGCTCCGCATTTGGGCGAGCGCCCGTTGAAGAGCCGCGAGCTATTCCGCCAGCACAATGCCAGCGAACACCGCGGTTGACCCGCCTCCCCGGCTAGCTGCCGCGGCCAGTTTTCCCAAGCCAGTTCACCCAAGCCAGTTCCCTGAGCCAGCGGCGGCGGCAACCCCGTATTTCCCGGAGTCATCGATGACCGCAATCCAATCCATGCCCATCCTGCTTGGCGTCAACATTGATCACATCGCCACCATCCGCGAGGCCCGTGGCACCCGCTATCCGGAGCCGATGCAGGCGGCGCTGGTCGCGGAACAGGCGGGCGCCGATGCGATCACCCTGCACCTGCGCGAGGATCGTCGCCATATCCAAGAGCGCGACGTCTACCTGTTGCGGGATCTGCTGCAGACGCGCATGAATCTGGAGATGGCGGCGACCCCGGAGATGGGCCGCATCGCTGGCGAGGTTCGCCCGGCAGACTGCTGCCTGGTGCCGGAACGCCGCGAGGAACTCACCACTGAGGGGGGGCTGGACGTGGCCGCCCAGCGCGATTACCTCAGGGACTTCTGCGCCATGCTGGCGGAGGCTGGGGTGCGGGTGTCACTGTTCATCGATGCCGACCCGCGTCAACTCGACGCGGCGGCGGAGGCGGGTGCACCGGTCATCGAGTTGCATACCGGTTGCTATGCGGATGCCCGGATGCCCGACGAGCGGGCGCTGGAACTACAACGTCTCGCCCGCGCGGTGGCCCACGGTCATGCGATCGGCCTGCAGGTCAATGCCGGACACGGGCTCGACTATCACAATGTGGGAGCGGTTGCGGCGTTGCCCGGGGTGCGCGAGCTGAACATCGGCCATGCCATCGTCGCCCGCGCGCTGTTTTCCGGACTAGACCTGGCCGTGCGCGACATGAAGGCGCTGATGCTCGCGGCGGCGAGCGGGCGCGCGGCACCGATGGCGTAACCGCTTCCTGCAGGACTGTTCAAGATCGCGCCAGCCGAGCTGCCGCGCCACGGGGTGGGTTGCCAAACCTTGGCGATCTGATATGTTATTTCAAAGATCAAGCGCAGGGCGTCAGCGATCTACAAGGTCCGTGATCGGAGCCTGAAAGCCGAGCCCAAATCACCGACGAGACAGAACAGCATCGCTCCACAGTCCAGCCCACATTCGGTACCCGGAGCGGAGCCGAAGCCCAAAGAGCCGGAGTTCGAGAAGAAACCTGCCATCGATAGTCCAGATTTTACGATCGGAGGTCGACGATCCGCGCAAGCAGAGGCAGGTAGGCCGCGCGGCAGCATTGCCAAGCCCTCGCCATCTGCGAAACTGCACAATACTCCGCGCGCGACTTGCTGTCGGTCGACGACGGCACCCCCGACACCGATCTCACTGGTCCCTAGCTGTGCGTCCTTTGGCGGCCTGAACTGGCCGCTTTTTTTTGGTCCGGGACTTGCCGCTTCCCAGGCTTCTCGCGGGGTCCCACCGTTACCCTTGGCCTCCTCCCTTGTCCCGGCCGACCGCTGACATCCGGCACCGGCAGCAGCGTCGGTGCTGGGTGGTACCGCTCCTGCCGGCTGCCTCGTGAACCACGTGGCCATCATGACTACTGGCGGCATGGCCGCCAGCGGCCCGGGATTACCCGCTGTCGCCCGCAGGGGGCTGGCGTGCTCCTGGCAGCAGATGGGGCAGCAGGCGGCCGATTGCCTGCATGACCGGGGCATTACGGTATACTTATTGGCCTTGACACTCCGCCGCGGTTGTCGCGGGGGCCTTTACATTGTCCAAGAGAGCCTGATTCATGCCTGAGTATAACGCCGAGGACGTCCGGAACATCGCCCTGGTCGGTCATGCCGGGGCCGGCAAGACCACCCTGGTCGAGGCGCTGCTGGTAGCGGCCGGCGTCATTCCGGCCGCGGGCAGTGTCACGAAGGGCACGACGGTCTGCGATCAGGACGAGATGGAAAAGGAATTGCAGCACTCGCTGGATACCGCCATCACCAGCCTGGCTGCCCATGGCAAACATATCAATCTGATCGACAGCCCGGGCTTTCCGGATTTCCTCGGGCGTGCCATCTCAGTGCTCAGTGCGGTCGAGACTGCTGCGATCGTCGTCAATGCCGAGAGCGGCATCGAGCCGGTTACCCAGCGCATGTGGAAGGCTGCCGACGCGCGCAACCTGTGCCGCATCATCATCGTCAACCGGATCGATGCCGACGGGGTCGATCTGGGCGGCCTGACCGAGCAGCTACGCGATAGCTTCGGCGCCGAATGCCTGCCGATCAACCTGCCCGCGGAGGGCGGGCAGCGGGTGCTGGATTGCTTCTTCAGCCCCGACGGACAGGGCGTCAACACGGATTTCTCCTCCTTCGATGAGGCGCACGGTCAGATCATCGATCAGGTCGTGGAGATGGACGAGGCCCTGATGGAGCGGTATCTGGAACAGGGGCAGGCGCTGGCACCGGAGCAGCTCCACGATGCCTTCGAAGAGGCCCTGCGCGAGGCCCACCTGATCCCGATCTGCTATTGTTCGGCAGAGACCGGGGTTGGTATTTCGGAATTGCTGGAGATTCTGGTCCGCCTGATGCCCAATCCGGCCGAGGGTAACCCGCCGCCGTTTATGAAGGGGGATGGCGCAGAGGCCAAGCCAGTGACCGTGCAGCCCGATCCTGCTCTGCATGCGGTCGCCCATGTGTTCAAGATCGTCAATGACCCGTTCCGCGGCAAGATCGGCATCTTCCGCATCCATCAGGGGCGAATCGCGGCCGGTAGCCAGCTTTTCATTGGCGATGCCCGCAAGCCGTTCAAGGTCAATCACCTCTACCGGCTCCATGGTCCCGAGCTGATCGAGGTGCAGGAGGGCGTGCCCGGTGATATCCTGGCAGTGGCGCGGGTGGACGATGTGCACTTCGATGCCGTGCTGCACGATTCGCACGATGAGGATCATTATCACCTCAACAGTATCGAATGCCCGGTACCGCTGTTCGGGCTCGCGGTCAATGTCACCAAGCGGGGCGATGAACAGAAACTCACCGATGCCCTGCATAAGCTGGAGTCGGAGGACCCTTGTTTTCACCTCGAGCATAATGCCACCGCCAATGAGACTGTCATGCGCGGTCTTGGCGAGCTGCATCTGAAGGTCCTGTTACGGCGGCTGTCCGAGCAATTCCATGTGGAGGTGCAGACGCGTCCGCCGAGCATCCCGTATCGCGAGACCATCACCGCGCCGGCCGAGGGGCATCACCGGCATAAGAAGCAGACCGGTGGCGCCGGGCAGTTCGGCGAGGTCTTTCTGCGCATCGAGCCGCTCCCCTATGGCGGCGGCTTCGAGTTCCTCGATGCCACCGTCGGCGGTTCGATCCCCGGCCAGTTCATCCCATCCATCGAGAAGGGTGTGCGCCAGGTATTGAGTGAGGGCGCGGTGGCCGGGTATCCGCTGCAAGATGTCCGCGTGACCGTGTACGACGGCAAATTCCATCCGGTCGATTCCAAGGACATCGCCTTTGCCACCGCCGGCAAGAAGGCCTTTCTGGAGGCGGTGGACAAGGCACGGCCGGTAGTGCTGGAGCCCATCGTCAAGATTCGCATCGTGGCCCAGGACAGCGCGATGGGTGATCTGGCCGGCGATCTCTCGGCTCGGCGGGGTCGCATCAGCGGCAGCGAATCCAAGAGCCTGGGCCGCATCGCCATCGACGGTGAGGTCCCGCTGGCGGAGTTGGAGGGCTATGAATCGCGCCTCAAGTCGATGACCGGCGGCGAAGGCAGCTACAGCATCGACCTCAGCCATTATGCGCCGGTGCCGGCGAGTATCCAAAAACAGCTGAGCGATGACTATCAACGGGCGGCGGATGAATAAGTCGGCCGCCGTAGGATCATGTGGCGGGCAGTACCCCGCGTCGCTGCGAGTTCCATCCTGGTGCGGGTCCGGTCAGACTGCCACAACAGACCTGAGATAGCTCGGTTCAAGATCAGTCAGACGGAACGACGGTTGACAGGAACCGCCTCAGCCGGCTGGTCTTTGCATCCGTCGGCGCCGTCGTTTCACCAGTCACCTACCTTTGGCGATTTCTGTCAATTTTACGCCATCTGACCGGTTTTGACGCTCGCCTTCGGCGTCGCGCTGGCGGTCACATAGCCTACTATGCGCCCGCTAGCGCTCCTGAAAGGCGAACGCCAATCCGGCGTCCTCTGGTATGAAAGTTTCCGGCAATCGCCTGACGTGATGGTCGCCGGCATTCCCTGCCGGCGAATGCTTCTGCCATGCCGAATGGCTTGCGCGCGGTGGCGGCAATCGCGTTATTCCTGCATGAACTCACGTTCAGCGATGGCGATCGAGACCGGCGCGGTGAGGTCGGCCGGCAGATGATCGAAGCGCTGCACCAGGCTTTGCCACATCAGGTTGTAGAACAACTCGGCGCGGATCAGCGCGACCCCGTCGGCGGGGATCGCGTATTCCAGCGTGCGCTCTTCATGCGGGCGCAGCCGGGTGTCGTCGCCGGGCTGGGTAGCGGTTGGCGGCGGTGCCGGCATGCCCTCATCGTCAGCCAGGGCATAGGAGAAGTAGGCCTGGGGATCATCCTGCTCCGGATGCCCCTCGGCGTTCTGCCAGATCGGACTGCCGTCGGCATCGTAGGCGGTCAGGGTCATATACAGGTTGCGGAAGGGGGCGCCGGTGGGCATCGAATGGGGGAGCTGATTCTTCAGGTACACGGTGGTGATCAACTTGTCGTCTTTGCGCACGCTGTCGATATCGAATACCACGGCGCGGCGCAGCATCGCGTGATCATGGCCGCCGCCCATGCTGTGGTCGGCAAGGCCGCCGGCGATCGGCATGTGACAGGATAGGCAGTTGACCTGCGAGGCGCTCTGCATGTATTCGTTGCCGGTCTGACACAGGGGCACGCCGGCCGGGTTGTTGCGCTGATCATGGCAGCCCATGCAGGCGTCGGAGGTCTTCATCAGCCGCGGATTGCTCTGCATTGGCAGGGCCGGGATCTGCTGGCCGTCGAACTCCACCGGCTCGCCCAGATGCGGATTCGGCTGCTGGGAGTCGCCCCCGATGCCGACACCGCCGAACAGGTCGTCACCGGCGGCGATCAGATTGGACAGCGCATTGTTGAGACCGGCCGGGGCCTGAATCCGGTCCGACAACTCATAGGCCTGCAGGCCCAGACGCAGCTTGCCATCCTCGCCTTGCACCCCCTTGAAGCTGGCCAGGGTATGGCAGGCGACACAGTTGACCCCCTCGCTGTAGGCCGGTTTGGCGTCGAGCTTGGTGGTCTTGTCGCGGGCAGCGTTGGGGGCATGACATTGCAGGCAGACCGGGAAGGTCCCCGACTGGCGATGGACCTGGCCTTCCTCGTCGGGCGGGCCGACTTCCATCTTATAGAAGGTGGCATGGATCGGATCCTTGAGGGCCGTACTATTGGCATGCATGGAGCCCTGCCACTGCCGGTAAATCTCGATATGGCAGTTGGCGCAGACCTCCGACGGGACATGGTGGATGGGCGCGTCGGCCGCGCCAGCGCCTTCGTCCGGACCCCCGACGGTGAGTGGCGAGGCCAGGCCGCCGAGGCCGAACAGCCCGAGTAGCGCGGCGACCGCGGCGAGGGCGACAAGACGAGCGTGCAGGATCATGGATGTCCTCCAGGGAACAGAGAGCTGAGAGCTGAGGAGCGTGCCGCGGCCAGTGTCGGATGCGCTGCCCGACCAGCTGCCGGATATTGGCCGGCCCTAGGCAAGGTCAGCGTCGCCGCGGGCCACCCGGCCCCAACCGGGTGAGCACGAGGCGCGTATCCTCCCCCGCACCGGGTCGCAGGGACATGCGCAAGGTCAATAATCTGTATTGCCTCACTCTGGTATCCCTGTTGTAATCAGGGCCGCCGGCAAGCGTCGATGCGATTGGGCCGCATTGCCGTCACCTGCAGGCGCTCTCAGCAATGCGTGACCGTGGCTCGGACTGACTCCGCCTCAATGCCCTGGCTGCTGAGTCGGGTCCATCTGACCGGCCGCGGTGAGTCCGAGAGCAAGGTGAATTTATTAAATAACAAAATAAGTAAAAACTGATAGATGCTGGTCGTTCGGGCGGCTTCCCCAGCCAGTTGGCGCTCATCGTCGATTTCAATTCCCTTTATTGCTTCCTGGAAATCAAGCCCGGACCGATCGGGCAGGCAGTGCGCGCGTCAGACCATCCAATTGACCGGGGTCGCTTGTTGTCATCGCCCGCCTGTATCAAGCTGGTGTCAAGGCGGGTAGCTGCCGGTCATGGGCAAGCCCAAATGCCCATCCCGACTAGGTTCCCGGCCCATCTCCTCCCGTGTTCCCGAGACTGGGAAGTAATTTCACGAACCGGCGAAATAGAGATTGCACCACGAAGTACACGGAGACCTTGATCGTTATCGCGGCCACCGGTTCTGGCCCATGGGTAGGCAGGGCTTCCAGCCCTGCTCAGGTCAGGCCAGGCCAGGCCAGGATGGCTTGATGACGCAGTCGGCGACCGCTGTGGTCGGGGTGACAATCGCGGCTGCCGTGATGCCCCCGGCACATCGCTGATCCCATTCGTCGTGCAACCTGTAATTGTTCCGAGGTAAACCGATGCGATGTCCCGTCCGTCACCTGCGCTTGCCAATCTTTTTGCTTGGCGCGTTGCTGCTGTTGGTAGCCACGGCCGGGCAGGCCGCAAAGGTGGCGCTCGATCCCAGTCATTGGGGCCTGCCCGAAGGTGACGCCTGCGTCAGTTGCCACGAGAAGGCCTCGCCCGGCCTGGCCCGGCAGTGGCATGACAGCGCGCACAAGACCGCCGGGGTCAATTGCCTCGACTGCCATCGCGCCGAGCCGCGTGACCGCGATGCGATGCAGCACGAGGGGCAGATCATTGCCACCATCGTCTCGCCCAAGGACTGCGGGCGTTGCCATGAGACGGAGTATCGCGAGCAGGCCGGTTCGGTCCATGCCGAGGCCTATGCGATCATCGCCGACCGCATCCCGGCCCTCGCTCACAATGTCACCGGGGCGGCCATGCAGGCGACTGGCTGTGATCAATGCCACGGCTCGGTGGTGCAGATACGCGGCGATGGCACCCTGGACCCGGCCACTTGGCCTAATTCTGGTATCGGGCGGGTCAATCCCGACGGTTCCAAGGGTTCCTGCTCATCGTGCCACGGTCGCCATCAATTCTCTAAGGCTCAGGCACGCGAGCCCGAGGCCTGTGTCCGCTGTCATTCCGGTCCGGATTCGCCGGATAAAGAGGTTTTTGAGGCCAGCAAGCACGGCATGATTTATGCTGCACAGAAAGAGCAGATGAATCTGCGCAGCGATCGCTGGATTGCCGGGCAGGACTATACTGCCGCCCCTACCTGCGTGACCTGCCACATGGGCGGCGCCGGTAATCTGCCGAGCACCCACGATGTCGGCATGCGCAACGTCTGGAGCCTCAATACGCCGGTCTCGCGGCGTCAGTTCCTAGTGGTGCTAGAAGACGACAGCAAGCTCGAACTGCCGGCGGATCAGCCGCCGCCCCGGCGTGGTGCGGAGATCGCTCGTCCCGACGGCACGCTGGCCAAGGTTAAGGCGGTGGCCGCGCCCGAGCGCCGTCGCCAAGCGATGAACGCGGTGTGTCTGGAGTGCCACGCCAAGAGCTTCACCGAGTCCTTCATGCGCCAGTTCGACAGCGTGGTAGAACTCTATAATGGTAAGTTCGGCGAGCCGGCAGCAGCGATCATGGCCGATCTCTATGAGCACGGTCTGCTGACCCCGCTCCCCTTCGATGAACCGCTGGAATTCATCTATTGGGAGCTATGGCATGACGAGGGCGCCCGCGCCCGTCACGGGGCCTCAATGGCCAGCCCGAACCATGCCTGGTGGGAGGGGATGTACCTGGTCGGCCGCAACTTCTACACCCGCTTCCTGCCCGCGGCACGAGCGGCGGCCGGCGACCAGGCCGCCGAACTGGTCGATGCCCGGCTACAAGATGGCGACCATCATGCCTGGCTGGGCCGGCCGGATCAGGCCAATCCGATCCTCGGCTACATGCCTCCGGCAGTAGTGCTAGAACCCGCTGCGGCGAGTGCTGAAGCCGTCCCGCTCGCCGCCAGCACCGCGACGGAGGAGCGCGATGACTGAACCGCGCGCATCGGCCTTCATCACCCGCAACGTGCTGTTCGCGCTGGTTGGCGGCGGCTTGGGCGGCATCCTGTTCATGTTTTTTCTGATCGAGTTCGATCACTTCACCAGCACCAATCAGTTCTGTACCACCTGCCACTCGATGACCTTTGCCGAGACTAGCTATCAGCAGTCGGTACATTACAACTCGCCTTCAGGGGTGCGGGCGAGCTGCGGTGATTGCCATGTGTCCGAGGGGATCATCATGGCCACCTATGATCATGCCGTCGGTATCAAAGATCTTTTCAAACAGCTCTTCGGGGCCGATTACAACGATCCAGTCATCAATCTGCTGCACCTGCCAGATGCCGCTTTTGCCTCGCGCGACTGGTTCCGTCGCCGGGATTCGGCTACCTGTCGGCGCTGCCATTTGCAGGAAGCGATCCAGGGTACCCGTGTGCACACCGCGGCCATCCACCAGGAGGAGACCGACGGCAAGAGCTGCGTCGATTGTCATTTCAACTTGGTACACCGGCCGGTGCCCGAGCGCAGCACCTTCAAGCGTGAGGCCTGGAACGCGATGGTGGAGCAGGAGTTCGGGCTGGAGCCGGGCAGTGCCGAGCAGCTGCTGGCCGCCGGGCGCCGACCTGCCGGGGAGCGCCCGCCCGCAGCTGCCGCACCGGCGCACGGGGTCGGTAACGGGCAGCAGCAGGCGGGGTTGGAGCCCTGATCCTAGAACCGGTAGTTGAACGCCCTTGCAGGGTCCGTTCCGCGTGGTGCCCAGCAAGGCACCGCGAGGCGGAATCGTCGATCGATTCCAACGAGTTGTCGCGCAGCCGGGCCGGACGCCGCGCGGGGCGTGCCCCGTGGACGTGATTCGGGGGCGTCGGGCCCGCACCCGAAGGGTGATTCCGAGTCGCGCGCAGAATCCCGGAACAGCCAATCACCTGTTTGACGAACGAAGGGGTCAACGGCTGTTTCTAGGATGATCGGGTGCGCGAACACGGTGCGCGCGGCATCGGTTACGCCGTGCCTGATGTGCGGATTGGCAGGGCGCGGATGGCCCCGTTCCGCGACTGAATCACGAGCTTGGGCGTCTACAGTCCGGCGGGAATGAGTTCGGCACCGGTTCTTGCCTGTCGCGGGCGGCGGCGCACTGGCTGAAGCGGTGCAGCCTGCACCGGTGCCGATCCGCACTCAGTTCGGGCGGAGGAGTAGGGAGGAGGAGCGACAGTGCGTGATAAGGCCCCGCCGCCACGGCGGTCACGGGGTCGCGCGCACCCGTCTTGGCCGGTCTGGCGCCGATGCTGCCAGACCGGCCTTCTTTTTTGGGGGCGGGTATGCTGCCCGTCGGCTGCCGGATCAGTCGACGAGATGGTTCCAGCGGCGGGTGATGGCGCGTTTGGCCTCCTCGTTGCTGCCGAGTTCACGCAGTGCGCGTTGATACCAGTCCCAACCTTGGCTGGTTTCGCCACTGCGATACCAGGCGACTGCCACCATCATGGCAGTATCGGCCCGGATCAGGTCATCATCGATATGCCGATGGGCCTGCTGGAAGAATTCGGCAGCCTGTTGGTATTCACTCAGCCGGAAGCTGGCATCACCAGCAGCATAGAGCAGGTGAACACTGTTGCGATCGACATTACGCAACCCCAGTCGTGCAATCTCCAGTGCCCTGGCATATTCATGACGATCGCCTAGGGCGGTGATATAGAGGATGTAGGGTTGCAATGCTCCCGGTTCACGGACAATCGCGGTGTCAAGGGCGTTGAAGGCGTGCTCGTATGCGCCGGCGGTGAGCAGGTGCAGCGCGGTCATGTAATTTAGGAATGACCGTTGCCGGGCGTGCAGTGTGACCGCGGCAATGCAGCGCGCGGCGCCTGCATCATCACCGCGATTATAGGCGAGGATGGCAGCATTGATGGCATCGAATAGTTGGTTACGCTGAACGCCGGGGTCGCTGCATGTATCATGCAGGCGTCGCTGCAGGCGATCGCTGATCGCCACAGTCTCGCGGCGAAACATCTCGCCGGTGATGTCGCCGTAGGCGAGGCGGTCCTCGATCTCGCGCAGTTCGGCCAGCAGGGCGCGCACATCGCGATTGCCGCGGCGCTCTGCCAGTGGCAGTTTGATGAACTCGTAGCGCTGATGGGAGCGGCGGTGGAGGCGGTGTCGGACTTGATCCAGCGACAGGTCAGTGACGACGCCGGTGCCAGGGCCGGTCAGCGCAGCGATCACGTAGCCGCTGCCAGCGATGCCGAAACCACCACTCGATTCGGTGTCGGTGCCGAGCAGAGCAAGGCCGGTGGCCGCGGCGCCGACGCCATAGGTGGCCGCGAAGCCGGCCAGCGCACCAGCGTTGGCGACCCAGCTGCCAGCGGCACTTAGGGCGGCAGCGCCACCCCCGGCACTGGCCACGGTGAAGGCCGCTGCGCCTGCCACGGCAACCGCGGCCCCGAGGGTGATCGCGGTGCGACCCCAGCGGGTGGACCACCAGGGGTCCGGATAGAGTTCGGCAAAGCTGCCATCGATGCTGGCCGCAGTGCCAGTGGAGGCCGAAAGCATCAGGGCGAGCGCCAGGCTGGCACAGGCCGCCAGGTGCCATGGTTGTCGCTTGTTCATGGGCTGCTACAGGTGGTGTGGCTCGCGGTCGGCCGCGGGGTGGGTCAACGAGGCGAGTGTCGGTACGCTGTGGCTGGCTGGATTGAGGCTGCGCCCGGGCAACAGGTGACCGATGGGTCTGGTGGTCGTCACGGGAGCAACCGCCTGCGTAGCGTTGATGAGACCGGCTCCTGATGGGTCCGGGTCCGGGTCCGGGTCCGGGGCCGTTTGCGCGTTGTGTCGCCAGCGCGGCTGCTGTGCCGGGGTTGACAAAAGGTTTTTACAAAACGTAGTCTGGTGGGCTTATGTCAAAGTCCCTGCCGGAACTGCTGGATCCGCGGCGGGCGATTGTCTCCGGCGATAACTACCGGGGCAATCTGCCGTTGGCTGGCTTTACCAGGCTGGCCGATCTGATCGAGCCAGATCTGAGCACGGGCCAGGTGGCCTATCATCTGACCTTCGGGCGGGACGAGGAAGGTCGGGAGCAGGTGAGCGGCACCGTGCGCACCGTGCTCCACCTGCGCTGCCAGCGCTGCGGTCAGCCCTACGCGTTGGAGGTCGATGTGGTGCTCGGGCTCGCCATCGTGACCGGGCTGGATGCGGCCCGATCGTTGCCAGATGCCTACGATCCCCTGTTGCTGGAAACGCCGCTCATTCGTCCCCGGGAACTGATCGAGGATGAGCTGATCCTGGCTATCCCGGCTGTGCCTCGGCATCCTGAGGGAGATTGCCAGCCGCCGCCGGTGCCGGGTCAGTCCGCCTCCGAGGCAGGACCGGACCATGCAGCGCGTCGAGGTCAGCAGCGACCAAACCCATTCGCGGCACTTGCCGCCCTGCGCACGCGCGCTTCTGACCCAGACCCGGATGCGAACGCTCATGAGCCGGACGCCGGGCCGTAACAGAACCAGCTTAGCCGGAGACCTCCATGGCCGTTCAGCAAAACCGTAAAACTCCTTCCAAGCGCGGCATGCGCCGCTCCCATGACGCCTTGACCCGGCCGACCCTCTCCGAGGATAGCAAGACCGGCGAGATCCATCGGCGGCACCACGTGACGCCGGATGGCTTCTACCGTGGCCGCCAGGTCGTCGAGCGCGACGACTGAGTCCGACGTCACCGCATTACCGCCATTGCCCGGGCGGCGGCCCCACCGCCGACAGCCAGCGATCAGGAGAACAGCCTTGGGCACCCGTTTGACCATCGCGCTGGACGCCATGGGCGGAGATCACGGACCCTCCGTCGTGGTGCCCGCGGCGCTTGGCTTCCTGCGCCAGCGCCCGGATGCCGAGTTGATTCTAGTGGGCCGCGAGGAGGCAATCCAGCCGCACCTGAAGGAGGCGGCACCCGGTGCGGCCCTGCGCATCCATCACGCCACCCAGGAGGTGGCCATGGACGAACTGCCATCGCGCGCCCTGCGCAACAAGAAGGATTCCTCGATGCGCGTCGCCATTGATTTGGTCAAGCGCGGTGAGGCCGATGCCTGCGTCAGCGCCGGTAACACCGGGGCGCTGATGGCCACTGCCCGCTTCGTCCTCAAGACCCTGGCCCAGGTTGACCGTCCGGCCATTATCGCCGCGGTCCCCTCCCTCGACGGTCAGACCCACATGCTCGACCTGGGCGCCAATGTGGACTGTACCGCCGAGCATCTGTTGCAGTTCGCCGTGATGGGGAGCGAGCTGGTGCGGGCAGTGGTTGGCATCGCCAGCCCGCGGGTCGGGCTCCTCAATATCGGCCAGGAAGAGATCAAGGGCAACGAACAGGTGCGCCAGGCGCATGAATTGCTGGCTGCCAGTTCGCTGAACTACATCGGCTACGTCGAGGGTGACGACATCTATGTCGGCGAGGTGGACCTGGTCGTCACCGATGGTTTCGTTGGCAATGTTGCCCTCAAGACCAGCGAGGGCGCCGCCAAGTTCATGGCTCATCTGCTGCGCCAGCACTTCAACCGGAACCTGTTGTCACGGCTTGCCGCCCTGGCCGCCCTGCCGGTACTGCGGGGCTTTCGGCGTACGGTGGACCCGCGCCGCTACAACGGTGCCAGCCTGCTCGGCCTGCAGGGCATCGTCATCAAGAGCCACGGCGGCGCCGATGTGCTGGCCTTCGAAAATGCCATCCATATCGCCGCTAAAGAGATCAACACCAAGGTCATTGCCCGTATCCAGCACGAGGTGGCGGCGCATCTGAATCTGGCCCGCGGCTTCGGTCTGGAACAGCAGAGGGCGGTGGGTTGAAACGTTATTCGCGCATCCTCGGGAGTGGCAGTTTCCTGCCGGCAAAGGTGATCACCAACCACGACCTGGAACGGATGGTCGATACCACCGATGCCTGGATCGTAGAGCGGACCGGCATCCATCGCCGGCACGTGGTCGATGCTGGCGAGACCTGTGTCGATTTGGCCGAGGTTGCTGCTCGGCGTGCGATCGAGGCGAGCGGCGTGCCGGCTGCCCAGATCGACTTGATCGTGATGGGGACCAGCACCCCAGATCAGACCTTCCCGAGCAGCGCCTGTTTGCTCCAGGCACGCCTGGGCATCCACGGTGGGGCCGCCTTCGATGTCTCTGCCGCCTGCGCTGGTTTCGTCTATGCCCTGGGGGTGGCCGACCAGTTCATCCGCACCGGGGCCGCCAGGCATGCCCTGGTAGTGGGCAGCGAGGCGATGTCGCGGATCATCGACTGGACTGATCGCGGAACCTGCATCCTGTTCGGTGACGGTGCCGGCGCCCTGGTGCTGGGAGCAGCCGCAGAACCGGGCATCCTCTCCACCCATCTGCATGCCGACGGCACCTATCGCGACCTGCTCCAGGTGCCGGCCGGAATCGGCAATGGCCAGAATGGGTCGCCCTACATGGAGATGAAGGGGGCAGAGGTGTTTCGTGTCGCCGTCACCACGCTGGGACGGATCGTCGACGAGACCCTGGCCGCCAACGCCATGACCCGGGACGACATCGACTGGCTGGTGCCCCATCAGGCCAACCTGCGCATCATCCAGGCGATCGCGCGCAAGCTCGATCTGCCGATGGAACAGGTGGTGGTAACCGTCGGCGAGCATGGCAATACCTCGGCGGCATCGGTGCCGCTGGCCTTCGACAAGGCGGTGCGCGATGGACGTATCCAGCGTGGCCACACGGTGCTGATGGAGGCCTTCGGCGGCGGTTTCACCTGGGGCTCGGCGCTGCTGCGTTTTTGAGTCCGGCCAGCCTCCGCCAAGCCTGCGCCCAGCTTGCGCCCAGAATCCACAGGTGCTGCTGGGGCCGCCGCGAGCGGCGACCATGACCCTAACCTCTGAAGCTGATCCCATGTCGAGACCGATAGCGTTCCTGTTCCCTGGCCAAGGCTCTCAAGCGGTCGGGATGCTCGCTGACCTGGCTACGGCCTATCCCCTGGTCCAGGCGACCTTCGAGGAGGCCGGGTCCGTGCTTGGCCGCGATCTGTGGCAGTTGGTCAGTTCCGGTCCGGCCGCGGAACTGGATCGCACCGAAACTACGCAGCCGGCAATGCTGGCTGCCGGCGTAGCGGTGTGGCGCTGCTGGCAGGTACAGGGTGGCCCGCGGCCGGTGGTCATGGCCGGGCACAGCCTGGGCGAGTACACGGCGCTGGTCTGCGCGGAGGCGCTGACATTTGCCGACGCGGTGGCCCTGGTGGCCGAGCGGGCACGCCTGATGCAGGTCGCGGTGCCAGTCGGGCAGGGGGCAATGGCCGCGCTGCTCGGGCTCGACGATGCTGCGGTGGGTGCATTGTGCGCGGAGCAGGCCGAGGGCGAGGTGCTGGAAGCAGTGAACTATAATGCACCTGGCCAGGTGGTGATCGCCGGTACCAGCGCGGCGGTGGCGCGCGCCGTCGCTGCCGCGCGAGCGGCCGGGGCGAAACGCGCGGTGGTATTGCCGGTCAGCGTCCCGTCCCATTGTGCGCTGATGCGCCCGGCTGCGTTGCAGCTCGCGGAGCATCTGGCAGCGATCCGGATCAATACCCCTGCGATCCCTGTGGTGCATAATGTCAACGCTGGAACTGCCAGCGATCCCGCTCAGGTGCGCGAACTGCTGGCTCGCCAACTCTACAGCCCGGTGCGCTGGGTGGAGTGCGTGCAGGCGATCGCTGCGCAGGGCGTCACGCTGGCCTTCGAGGCCGGCCCCGGGAAGGTCCTGACGGGGCTCGGCAAGCGCATCGATAGGTGCCTGGAGACGCGGTCCCTGTTTGATCCTCCCGGCGTGATCGAAGGCTTGGTGGCTGCTGCAACCTGATCCGACGGATGCGGCGCGCCGCAACTGGACATGGCGACTCTCGCCGCCCGGCCCGAGGTCCGCACTCGTGCCCGCAATGCAGGCTGCCGCCGCGCTGGGTGTTGATCCCCTGTCTCCATCGTTGACGAGTAAGCATGATGACCGAATCCCTTGCCGGCGAGATCGCGCTGGTCACCGGTGCCAGCCGTGGCATTGGTCAGAGCATCGCCCTAACCCTAGGTCGCCGCGGCGCCGCGGTGGCCGGTACCGCAACCACGCAGGCGGGTGCTGAGCGCATCTCCGCCGCTCTGGCCGAGGTCGGCATCCGTGGGCTCGGGCTGCGCCTGGATGTCTGCGATCAGGCTAGCATCGAGGCCGCCCTGGCGGCGATCGCGGCCCAACTCGGGGCCATGCCTGGCATCCTGGTCAATAATGCGGGTATCACGCGCGACAATCTGTTACTGCGGATGAAGGATGCCGAATGGGACGACATCATCGCTACCGACCTGAGTTCGGTATACCGCCTTAGCAAGGCGTGTCTGCGGGCGATGACCAAGGCCCGCAAGGGGCGCATCATCAACATCACCTCGGTGGTTGGGGTCAGCGGCAACGCCGGGCAGACCAACTATGCTGCGGCCAAGGCCGGAATGATCGGCTTCGCCAAGGCCCTGGCGCGGGAAGTGGGTGCGCGTGGCATCACGGTCAATTGCGTGGCGCCAGGTTTCATCGATACCGATATGACCCGTGCCTTGCCCGAGGCCCAGCGCACCGCGCTGCTGGCCGGCATCCCTGCCGGCCGGTTGGGCGCAGCCGCAGAGGTTGCTGCCGCGGTTGCCTTTTTGGCCAGTCCGGAGGCCGGTTACATCACCGGCGAGACCATTCACGTCAACGGCGGGATGTACATGGCCTGACCGGTGTTGGCGCCAGGCAGCGGTCCGGCGTCCCTGCTGGCCCGTCGAACGGCATCACGGTCGATGGCAATAATCGTTCCCGATGAACAGCTTGCGGCGAATCGACGGATAGGGGTCGAGCTTTCGTCCACCGGCGATAGTCACTACAATAGCGCGGCCGTCACCGCCGGTGCGGCGCGTCCACTTGCAGAGGGTATGAAGACCATGAGCAGCGTTGAAGAGCGGGTTCACAAGATCGTCGTCGAACAGTTGGGCGTCAAAGAAGAAGACGTCACCCCCGAGGCCTCGTTCGTCGATGATCTCGGCGCCGACTCCCTCGACACGGTCGAGCTGGTCATGGCCCTCGAAGAGGAATTCGAGACCGAGATTCCGGACGAGGACGCCGAGAAGATTACCACTGTTCAACAGGCCATCGACTACATCAACGAGCATCTCAAGTAGCTGCCGTTACCGCTGCTGCTGCAAATCGGACCGGCCGCCGCAGGGCCGGCGCCTGGGCCGCTTGACGGCGCGCCGGTATGCTGCAATCGGATTTCGCCAGTGGGTATCAACCCAGGGACAGCTTCTGGTGGCATCCATGTATCGGTCCCAGCGTTCCCAGCTCGCGGTGGGCGTTCGTGCGGTGCGGGCGGTGATGCGTGCAGCAGTCGCGGTAGTCATCGTGGTCCCGGCCATGGCTGCCGGCCAATAACTGAGAGGTGATTCATGTCAGGTAGAAGGGTCGTCGTCACCGGCGTCGGCATCGTGGCCCCGGTGGGTCTCGACATCGCGAGTGCCTGGACCACTGTCCTGGCCGGTCGCAGCGGGATCAAGCCGATTACGCACTTCGATGTGACGCCTTTCAGCACCCGCTTTGGCGGACCGATTTACGGCTTTGATGCCACCCGCTACATCTCGAAAAAAGAGACGCGCAAGATGGATGCCTTCATCCATTACGGCGTCGCCGCCGGGGTGCAGGCGGTCGAGGATGCGGGTCTGGAGATCACCGATGAGAACCGGCGACGTATCGGTGTTGCCATCGGCTCCGGTATCGGCGGCATCACCGGTATCGAGGCCAATTATCATGCCTATCTGGACGGCGGTCCGCGCAAGATTTCACCATTCTTCGTGCCGGCCAATATCATCAATATGGTGGCCGGTGATCTGTCGATCAAGTATGGCCTGAAAGGGCCGAACTTCTCGATCGTCTCGGCCTGTAGCACTGCCACCCACAACATTGGTGAGGCGGTCTACATGATCCGCCATGGCATCGTCGATGTCATGCTTGCTGGCGGTGCCGAAATGGCCACGTCGCCGGTCGGCCTCGGCGGTTTTGCTGCGGCCCGGGCACTATCCACGCGCAACGACGACCCGGAGCGGGCGAGTCGCCCATTCGACCGTGACCGCGATGGCTTCGTGCTCAGCGACGGTGCCGGGGTCATGCTGCTCGAGGAATACGAGATGGCACGGGCCCGCAATGCGCCGATCTATGCCGAGATCGTCGGTGTCGGCATGAACTCGGATGCCTATCACATGACGGCCCCATCCGAGAATGGCGAGGGGGCCTGCGAATGTATGCAACTGGCGCTGGCCGATGCCGGGATCGATCCCGAGATCATCGACTATATCAATGCCCACGGAACCTCGACCCCGGCCGGCGACATCGCTGAGACCAAGGCAATCAAGCTTGCCTTCGGCGAGCACGCCCGCCGGCTGGCGGTGAGTTCCACCAAGTCCATGACCGGCCACATGCTTGGCGCCGCGGGCGGTGCCGAGGCGATCTTCACCGTGTTAGCCATGCGCGACCAAGTGGCGCCACCGACCATCAACTACGAGACGCCTGATCCCGATTGCGATCTGGACTACGTTCCGAATACCGCCCGGGAGATGAAGATCGACTACGCGCTGAGCAATTCCTTCGGCTTTGGTGGGACCAACGGCACCTTGATCTTCAAGCGGCTCTGAGCGCGGTGGCGGCGCTGGCGTGGGTCAATGGTGGGCCCGCGACGACGCTGGCGAGCGAAGATCGCGGCCTGCTCTATGGCGATGGCTTGTTCGAGACCATCGCCATTCGCCAGGGGCAGCCCTGTCTCTGGAGGGCTCACCTGGAACGGCTAGCGGCCGGCGCCGCGCGCCTTGGCATCCCCATGCCACCCATCGCGCAGTGGCGAGCGGAGACCGCCGCCATGCTGGCCGCTGCTGGGGTTCCTGCTAGTGCGACGCTCAAGCTGGTGCTCACCCGTGGGACCGGTGCCCGCGGCTATGCCCCGCCTGCCGCACCCTGTCCGACGCGCCTGCTCCTGCTGTATCCTGACGGTCCACAGCGGCCCTGGCTGCGGTCCTGGGAACAGGATGGGGTCTTGGTCCGCCATTGTCGGACCCGGCTCGGGATCAATCCCAGCCTGGCTGGTCTCAAGCATCTCAATCGTCTCGAGCAGGTTCTGGCGCGCGCCGAATGGCCGCCCCCTGGTGAGGCACCGGTGGCAACCCGCGTTGCCGAGGGCCTGATGCTCGATGCTTGGGGCAATCTGGTCTGCGGCACCATGACCAACCTGTTTCTTGTCGACGCCGATGGGGGCGTGCGGACCTCGGACTTGGCGCACTGTGGGGTGGCCGGTACCGTGCGCGACCTGGTGTTGCGATGCGCGGACCAGCTCGGCATGCCGGTGCAGTGCTGCCGGCTCAGGCCCAGCGCGCTGGGCAGGGCGCGGGGAGCCTTCCTGACCAATGCCCTGATTGGTCTGTGGCCGGTGCGCCGTATTGATGACCTGAACCTCGATCCGCAGGCGTTACCGCCGGTCCTTGCCGCGCGGATACGTCAGGCCTGCTTTACTCCGGAGCCCGACTGGTGAGAGCCGTCCTCATCACATTGCTGGTCTTGATCATTGGGCTCGGTGCCGTTGCCGGCGGCATCTGGGCGGAGTACCAGCGCTTTCTGAGCACCCCGATCCCGGTCGCCGATGCGCAGGAGATCATCGAGATCCCGGTCGGGACTGGACTGCGTCAGTTGGCGCGGGAACTGAGCGCGCGCGGGTGGATCGCAAATCCCTGGTTCTTCATCGCGCTCGCCTATGAGCGCGAGGCGCAGCGTAGCATCAAGGCCGGTGAATACGCGGTAACCCCGGGGATGCGTCCACCCGAGATGCTGGCCCTGTTCGTGAGTGGCCGTTCTATCGAGTTCCCCGTCAGCATCATCGAAGGACATACCTTCCACGATGCTGTGGCCACGGTGGCCGGTGCCGGGCCTTTCAAGATCGAGCTGGCCGATCTCGACGAGGCCGGAATCATGGCGCGCTTGGGGATCGACGCCGAGCATCCCGAGGGCTGGTTGTTCCCGGACACCTACCGCTTCCCGCGCCATACCACCGATACCAGAATTCTGCGCCGCGCCCACGCACGCATGCAGCAGGTGCTGGCCGAAGAGTGGGAGCAGCGTCAGCCGGGCCTGCCCTACGCGAGTCCTTACGAGGCACTGATCATGGCCTCGATCATCGAAAAGGAGACCGGCGCCCCGCACGAGCGGGCGGCTATTGCCGGGGTCTTCGTGCGGCGCTTGCAGAAGGGCATGCGGCTGCAGACCGATCCCACCGTGATCTATGGCCTCGGCGATGATTTCGACGGGACCATTCGCCGTTCCGATTTGGACCGGCCGACACCTTATAACACTTATGTCATCTTTGGGTTGCCGCCGACCCCGATCGCGCTGCCGGGTCGCGCGGCCATTCATGCTGCCCTCAATCCAGCTGATGGCGACACCCTATACTTCGTGTCCCGGCGCGATGGGACCCATCACTTTTCCGCTACGCTGGCCGAGCATAACTGTGCGGTGCGTCACTATTTGCGTGGTCGCCCGTGCGCGGAACTGGTCGAACAGCCCTGAGGCGGCCTGCATGTTGCCTTCTCGATGGCGCCGGGCCGGCCTCGTCCGCTGCTTCTGCCAGCGCTGGTTTCAGCGGCGCCGATGGGCTGCCTGATGAATGCGGTGAGTGGGGTGCGGGGGCGGTTCATCACCTTGGAGGGCATCGAGGGGGCCGGCAAGACGACCCAACTGGCGGTGGTTGCCGAGGTGCTGCAGGCGGCAGGGATCACCGTCGTGACGACCCGGGAGCCTGGGGGTACGCCGGTCGCCGAGCGCATCCGCGCCTTGCTGCTGGACCCGAACCATCGTGGTATGGCGGCGACCTCCGAACTCCTGCTGATGTTCGCCGCGCGCGCCGAACACCTTGTCCAGCGGATTATCCCGGCCCTGAGCGCTGGCCACTGGGTGGTCTGTGACCGCTTCACCGATGCCACCTATGCCTATCAGGGCGGCGGACGCGGTCTCGACCAGAGGCAGATTGCCCAATTGGAGGCACTTGTCCAGGCCGGACTGCATCCGGACCTGACCCTGCTGCTAGACTTGCCCGCCGCAGAAGGGATTGCCCGCGCCCGTGGTCGCCGTGGCGAGGCAGCCAGCCCCGATCGCTTCGAGGCCGAGACCCTCGCCTTCTTCGAGCGCGTGCGGGCGGCCTATCTGGGGCGCGCCGCTCAGGCGCCAGCGCGCATCCGAGTGATCCCCGCGGCTGCGCCGCTGGCTGCGGTCAGCGCCGCGGTCGCGGCCGCGGTCCGCGACCATCTCGGTCACACCGGCTCGGGTGTCGATGCTGCAGCCGATCATCCTGGCCCTTGAGCCCGGCGGCAACCGGTCCAAGACTCTGCCTATTATCTTGCAACAGGGTTCAATCCGTGGAAACGCCGACGTCCCTCGACATCCATCCCGATAACGCCATCGTCTGGCTCGAAGATAAGCTTTATCTGCTCGATCAGCGCGTGTTGCCCCTGGAAGCGCGCTTCGTAGTTTGCGGTAGCGCCGCCGATACCGCGAAGGCCATCACGGACATGGTGGTGCGCGGGGCACCCGCGATCGGGGTTGCTGCGGCCTATGGTGTGGTCCTCGGCGCGCGCGCCCGCTATGCCGCCGACGGCGAGCAGTGGCGCCGCGGTCTGGCCGAGGACATCGACTTGCTGGCTGCGGCGCGTCCGACCGCGGTCAATCTGTTCTGGGCGTTGGAGCGAATGCGGCGCCTGGTGACCGACCTGGACCAACTCGATCCGATCCCGGCCCTGCTGGCCGAGGCCGAGCGGATCCACGTCGAAGACATCGCGGCCAACCGGGCGCTCGGCGAGCTGGGCGCGGCCCTGATCCACGGCCCGACCGACATCATCACCCATTGCAACGCGGGTGCCTTGGCCACGGGCGGCTATGGGACCGCGCTTGGGGTGGTCCGCAGCGCCCATGCGGCGGGCAAGGTGCGCCGGGTCTTTGCCGACGAGACCCGGCCCTGGCTCCAGGGATCACGCCTGACTGCCTGGGAACTGCAGCAGTCCGGCATCCCGGTGACGGTGCAGGCCGACAGCGTAGCGGCCAGTCTGATGGCCCGCGGCGAGGTTGGCTGGGTCATCGTCGGTGCCGATCGCATCGCCGCCAATGGCGATGTCTGCAACAAGATCGGTACCTATGGCCTGGCGGTCCTGGCCCGGCATCACGGCGTGCGCTTCATGGTCGCCGCGCCGACCTCGACCATCGACCTCGGGGTCGCCAGTGGTGCCGATATCCCTATCGAGGAGCGCGCCGCGGAAGAGGTCCTCGCCTGTGCCGGTACGCGCCTGAGCCCGGATGGCATCGAGGCGCACAACCCGGTCTTCGATGTGACCCCGGCGGCCCTGGTGGACTATATCGTCACCGAACGCGGCGTGATCGAACGGCCGGACGCCGCCAAGCTGCGCGTCCTGATGGAGACCGCAGACGCCTAAGTGGGAACGCAGCCGTGAGAACGTCGGCCGCTCGTCGCTGGCCGGGCGCCCCGCACGCTGCCGGCAACGGGCACGGACAGGTTGAAAGGGGGTGCATCGGGTCGGCACGGAAGCCGAACGTCAATCCGGCGTCATCTGGCATAAAAAGTTTCCGGCAATCGCCTAAGCCCGCTGGGCTCAACCGCCGGATAGCGAAAACCCTATGTCCGGTGCTGCGCGAGGGCTGACAGGCGCAATCCTGTCAGCCCGACTCGATCGGCGAGAGAGATAGTTGGACTGGCTGCGTCTCGCTCTGCGCAAAGTAACGGCGTAGAAACTCGTCGAAATCGATCTGGTCGGCTGCCTCGATCGCTCGCTGACGGTCGTGGGAGCTGACCGCCAGTCGGTGCAGCCAGGCCACGCGCTCGGGGGGCAGGGGCTCGGCCTGAAATTTTCGCCGATGTTGCTCGGATAAGCGGTTGGTGAACTCGGCAAAGCCCTCGCCGCTCGCGCGCATGGCGGCCAGCATCCGCGCCGATGGGGTTGCCTCGGGCTCGTCGATCTTCTCCTGCTGCGCGCGCAGCGCGGCGACATGGGGTCTATCCAGGCGCTGCCCGGTAGCGGGGTCGGCAGCATCCGAACCGGCCGCGGCCGTATCCGCGAGCGCCGCATCCAGCAGTTCTGCCACCGGCCACATCGCGTCCAGCACTTCGGCCGCCCAGTCGCGCAGCCGCACCGGGCCGCCTGCCCGTTCGAGACACAGCCCCGGTTCGCGGCCGCGGTGAGCGGCCAGCACCTCGTTGGCATCGATCCAGCGCCGCTCCCGAGCGGCAATGCGGGGGCTGGGGATGAGCAGGCAATAGATCATGAAGCTGGCCAGGAAGCGCATTTGTCCGGCCTCGATGCCGAGCGGCTCGAACGCATTCACATCGACGGAACGCAGCTCGACATAGCGGATACCGCGGCGGCGCAGGGCCAGGGTTGGCCGTTCCATCCAGTCAGTGAGCTGTTTGGGCCGCACGGTGCTGTAATACTCGTTCTCGATCTGCAGCACATGGTCATTGAGCTGCTCATAGCGGCCATTGACCTTGACCCCGATCCCCTCGTAATGCGGACAGGGCGTCTCGATGGCCCAGGTGAGGCTGCGGATATAGGCGTCGAGGCTGTCGTAGTTGGCCTTGATGCCGGTGCCTTCCTCCTGCCGGTTCTGATAGCCGATGTCGCCCATCCGCAGCGAGGTCGCATAGGGATGGTAATAGGTGGTGCGGTCGAAGGATTGCAGGTCGTTGGTCGCATCCTGCACGAAGCTCTTGCAGACCGCTGGCGAGGCGCCGAACAGATAGGGCACCAGCCAGCCGAGGCGCTGCAGGTTGCGGATCATGCCCATATAGGCGTCGGCACGCAGCGCGATCGGATCGCCGCTGGTGCCGATGATCGCCGGCCACTGCTGCCACAAGTCCTCGGCCAGGGAGAAGTTGAAGTGCACCCCGGCGATCACCTGCATGACCCGACCATAACGGTTACCGAGACCGCGCCGATAGACGGTCTTCATCTGGCCGGCATTGGAGGAACCATACTGGGCCAGGGGGATCCCGGCGCCGCCCCCGAGCACGCAGGGCATGCTGCTCGCCCAGAGGAGTTCATCGGCGATGTGGCGATAGACGAACAGGTGCAGATCGCTCAGGAAGGCGAGCACGGCTGCGGGGTCGTGCAGGGCTGGCGTGACTAGCTCCAGCAGTGCCTCGGAGAAGTCGGTGGTGATGTGCGGGTGGGTCAGCGCCGCGCCCAGTGCGGGTGGATGCGGGGTGCGGGCGATGCCCCCATCGGGGGCAACCCGCAGCGCCTCGCGTTCGAGCCCCATCCGGCTTGCTGCCAGCAGTGGCCGCAGCGCGGAGGCGGCGAGGGCGTGGTAGGAGTGCGCCGGTACCGCCAGGGGGGAGGCGGTGCCACTCACCGCGGCGCGTCGCTCATCGCCGCCCGCGGGCGGGCCGGGTCATCCCTATCGCTGATCAGGTCGGCCAGGATGCGGGCCGCCTCTTTGGTCTGGATGCGGTCGATGATCCGCTGCTGCGCCTCCAGGGCCTCCTCGTCGACGTCGTCGGCCTCCTCGTCCACGGGCTCCACACCGCGCGTGCGCAGGAAGCGCGCCTTTTCGTCTTTGAGGACGCGGTCGCGCCGCTCGGATTCGGCCCGCCGTTCGCTCTCGCGCAGCGAGACGGTCTTCTGCCCGTCGATCTCGCTCAGTATGCGACCCTGGGCCGTCAGCAGGCGGAAGCCGTCGTCGTTGGCGACGCGCTGATTCGAGCGCCGCTGCAGCCCGGCCAGGTCGAGCCCGCCATGGCGCACGAAACTGGCCGGGCGGATGCTGCTCCAGGGTAACGCATTACTCAGGGATCGCTCGCCGAAGTCGATCCCGTCGAGACCGAAATCGAACCGCACATCCGGCTCCACGCCCCGCAACTGGGTGCTGCCGCCGCTGATGCGATAGAACTCGGCCATGGTCAGGCGCAGCCGCCCTAGGCTGCTGTCATCTCCGGGGACGAAGCGGTCTAGATCGATCAAGGTCTGCACGGTTCCCTTGCCGAAGGTGGCCTCGCCGATGATGACGCCGCGCCCGTAATCCTGGATCGCGCCCGCAAAGATTTCCGAGGCCGAGGCGCTGTTGCGATCCACTAGCACCGCCAGCGGACCGGTGTAGGCCATGCCCGGCTCGGGGTCCACCTCGACCTCGACCTTGCCGAATGAGTCCTTGACTTGGACCACCGGGCCGTCGTCGATGAACAAGCCGGTCAAAGAGGTGGCCTCGGCCAGCGAGCCGCCGCCATTGCCACGCAGATCGATGATGAGGCCATTGACGCCTTCACGCTGTAACTCTGCAACCAGCCGGCGGACGTCGCGCGTGGTGCTGCGGAAGTCCTTTCTGCCCTCGGATTCGGCACGGAAATCCCGATAGAAGGCCGGGATCTCGATGACGCCGATGCTCAGCTTAGGTGCGTTGTCCGGGCCTTCGATGACGAAACTCTTGGCGGCCTGGTCCTCGAGTTTGATTTCGTTGCGGACCAGCGTGACCTCCCGCATCCGTCCGCCAGCCGCCTCGGCCTTAGGAATCACCTGCAGCCTGACCACCGATCCCTTCGGGCCGCGAATCTGCTCGACGACGTCCTGCAGGCGCCAGCCGACCACATCCTCCATCGCGCCATCGAGACCCTGAGCCACGCCCACGATCCGGTCACCGGTGCCGATTTGTCCGGATTGCCGGGCCGGGCCGCCGGGGATGGTGCGCTGGATCACAGTGAACTCGTTGTCGGCTCGCAACACGGCGCCGATCCCTTCCAGCGACAGCCGCATGCTGATATCGAAGTTCTCCGAGGTGCTCGGCGACATGTAGCTGGTGTGTGGTTCCAGCGTGCGGGTGAAGGCATTGACGAAGGTCTGAAAGACATCATCGGCGGTGAACTGATGGACGCGCCGGGCGATACCCTCGTAACGGTTGCGTAATTGCTCGCGGATGGCGTCATCGTCCTTCTTGGCCAGACGCAGCAGCAGAAAGTCGTTCTTGATACGCTGGCGCCAGGTCTCGTCGAGTTGGGCCTCGGTCGCTGCCCAGCTTGCCTGCTTGCGATCGAACAGATAGGTCTCGGGCCGCTCGAAATCGAAACGCTGATCGAGGATGGATAGTGCGTGGGCGATCCGCGTATCCACGCGCATGCGGTAGATTCTAAAGATATCGAAGGGGGTATCCAGCTTGCCTCTACCAAGATCCGCATCGAGGCGGTTGCCGCGGGAGAAGCGATCCACGTCGCGTGCTAGGAAGAACAGCTTACCCGGATCCAGGTCTTCCAGGTAACTGGTCAGTACCGACCCCGCAAAGTCGCCGTCGAGCTTGAATGGGCGATAATGAAAGCGCTCCAGCGCCTTATTGATGACTACCGTGGTGCGCGCTTGTCGCTCGTTCGGAAACAGGTCCGCGAGCCCAACGTCGGTGGTGTTGCCAGCGGCGAGCCCGGCCAGTCCGGTCAGCAGCAATGCCAGGAGGGCCGAACGGGCCGGCCGAGTGAGGCGTGGCCGGCCAGCCTGGTGGTCGCGGCGAAGGAACGACGGGAAAATGGACTTGATCATGGCTTGCTCTGACGCTGGTCGATGCCGGAAGGGTAGCGATCCCAGTCACCTGTTTCAACGAGTTAGCGGAAGGACATCGGAGTGCAAGGCGGGGTGGCCACGCTTGGGTCGTGGGTCACGTGCGCGCGCGCTAGTTCAGATCGGCTCGATCCAGATCAGCGTCGCCATCCGGCCGGTGTTGCCGTCGCGCCGGTAGGAAAAAAACCGGCAGCTATCGCTCAAGGTACAGTAGCCACCCCCGCTGACCCGGAGCACCCCTTGGCGGGCGAGCTGTGCGCGCGCCAGGCCATAAAGGTCGGCCAGCCAGCGTCCGTCGCGGCCAGGTCGGAAATGCTCGGCGGCGTCGGCGTGTTGCTGCACGAAGGCGCTGCGGACCTCTCCCCCCACCTCGAACGCATCCGGGCCGATGGCCGGTCCCAGCCAGGCGAGCAGATCCAATGTTGCCCGCTCTTGCTCCGCCCTGCGCGCCCGGATCTGCGCCAGGGTGGCCTCGATCACCCCATGCAACAGCCCACGCCAGCCGGCATGGACTGCGGCCACCAGGGTGCCGCCGACATCGCGCAGCAGGATTGGCAGGCAGTCAGCGGTGAGCACGCCGCAGACGATCCCTGGTCGCGACGTCAGCACGGCATCGGCGGTGGGTAAGGGCGCCTGCACGCTCACCGTCTCCGCTGTGCAGACAGCGCAACCATGCACCTGGTTCAGCCACCGGGGGGCAGATGGCAGTTCCAGCGCGCTTTGCAGCAGGTCGCGGTTGCCTGCGACCAGCGCCGGGTCATCGCCCACGTGGTTGGCCAGATTGAGGCTGGCATAGGGGCCGCGGCTGAGACCACCGCCGCGGGTGCTGGTCAGGGCCCGGACCCGAGCGCGGGCCGCGACCGAGTCCGGTTCCGTGCGGGAATGGTTCGCCGTGATGTTGGGGGCCGCCGCGGGCCAGTCCGGTTCAATGATCGTGAGCGACAAGATCGGCCTCCAGCAGGGTGAGCAGGTGGGCGAGGTCCGCTGCCAGCGGGATCTCCCAGTCCAGCGCGGCACCGCTGGCCGGGTGTTGCAAGGCCAGGCGCTGTGCATGCAGGGCCTGCCGCGGAAACCGCTGCAGGGCCGCGACCAATCTCGGGTCGGCCGCTGCGGGGGGCCGAGGCCTGACCCCGTAGAGCGGATCGCCCACCAGCGGCAGGCGGCAGTGCGCCATGTGCACTCGGATCTGATGGGTGCGCCCGGTGTGTAGGCTCACCGCCAGCAGGCTGTGGCCCCGATAGCGGGCCAGGACACGATAGTCGGTCCGGGCCGGGCGACCGCTGGCGACCACCGCCATCGCGGTCCGGCGGTTGGGATGGCGCCCAATCGGGGCGTCGATGCGGCCGCCGCCCAGCGGCTCCCCGATCACCAGCGCCCGGTATTCGCGCCGGACCTGGTGGGATGCCAGTTGTGCCACCAGGATGCGATGGGCCAGCGGGGTACGGGCCACGACCAGCAGGCCGCTGGTGTCCTTGTCCAGCCGATGCACGATGCCACAGCGGGGCAGGGCGGCGAGGGTCGGGTCATGATGAAGCAGGGCGTTCTGCAGGGTGCCATCGGGATGGCCAGCGGCGGGATGCACCACCAGACCGGCCGGTTTGTCGATCACCAGCAGATGCGGGTCGGCGAATACCAGCCGCAGTGGGATGGGTTGCGGGTGACAGTCGTCGGTGGGCGGAAACTCCGGTCGGACCAGCACGCGCTCGGTACCGCGGATGCGATCGCGGGCGCGCGCTGGCTGTCCGTCGAGCAGCACGCGGCCACGGCCAATCCAGTCCTGCAGACGGCTACGGGAGTAGTCCGGCAGCAATTCGGCCAGGACTTGGTCGAGCCGGCGGCCGGCCTGGGCTGGCGATAGCTGTAACTGTCGATCTCGGGCAGAGTCGGCGTCGGCGGTGGGTGCATCTTGGATGGTCATGCAGTTCGGCTATACTGGCGGGTCGAATCTGCAGGGACAACCAGTCGTGGCGCGATCGGCGTCGGGTCCGCTGGCCGGAATCACTGGCCGGTGCCCAGATCACCGCTCGGATCACTGCCCAGGGCAGCACCTGCAATCCGCGTCCGGCGACGCCTTGCTGCCTCGGTTTCGCAAGGCTCGATCAGCGGTCTCACAACGGGGCAGCGCCCCCAGGTCATTGCCGCGATAGCGGCCTGAAGCTTATGAAATCACTGATAGTGGATGGTCAGGGGCAGCCCGGGCTGAGACCGGCATGGGTGCGGTTGCTCGTGCTGACGCTGGTGCTGAGCCTGCTCGGTGGCTGTGGCATCTTTGGTAAGGAGTTTGACGAGACCGAGGGCTGGAGCGCCGAGGAACTCTACAGTCGCGCGTCGCGGGAACTCGGGGCCGGCAATTACACCCGCGCCATCGAACTCTATCGCAAGATCGAGGCACGCTATCCGTTCGGTCGCTATGCAATGCAGGCGCAACTGGATCTCGCCTATGCCCATTATCGGGCCGATCAGCCCGAAGAGGCGCTAGCCGCCGCCGACCGCTTCATCAAGCTCTATCCGCAGAACCCATTTGTCGATTATGCCTACTATCTGAAGGGCGTGGTCAACTACAACCGCAGCGTCGGCTTTCTCGATCGGCTAATCCCGGTGGATGCCTCCCAGCGCGATCCCGGCTCGGCCATGGATGCCTTCGAGGATTTCGCTGAGCTGGTACGCCGGTTTCCGGACAGCCGCTATGCCGAGGATGCCCGCCAGCGCATGCTCTATCTGCGTAACAATCTGGCCCGCCACGAGGTCAATGTGGCGCAATACTATCTCCGCCGGGGGGCCTATATCGCTGCCGCCAACCGCGCCCAATACGTGGTGGAACGTTACCAGCGGACTGCCGCGGTGGAGGATGCCCTGGAGGTCATGATCGCGGCCTATCAGCGCCTGGGCAAGGACCAGCTCGCCGCCGATGCCCGGCGGGTTCTGGTCATGAACCGCGAGGCGGGCCGCTTTATCGACGACGGCCCGCCGCCCGGCGAGATCACCCTGGGTCGCCGCGTCTGGGATTATCTGGGCTTCGATCGTAACTGACGGCATCGGCAGCCGCTGATGATCGTCAACGGCCAGTGGCGCGCAGACCGCCCGGGTTCCTGATTGGCATCGCGCCGCCGGCCACGCCGACCGGCCCCTGGCCGCGCCGACCACCAACCATGGTGCGGATCGGCCCCGGTGCCGATCGGGCGGTGCGGTTCGCGACGGTTCAGAACGGTGCGGATCGGGACGGCTCGGGTCAGCGTGGCTCAGACCGCGGCCTCGCCCTCCTCGCCGGTGCGGATGCGCACGACCCGTTCAACGCTGCTGACGAAAATCTTACCGTCGCCGATCTTGCCGGTGAAGGCGGCCTTGATGATCGCCTCCAGGCAGGCATCCACCTGGGTATCGGTCACCACCAGTTCGATCTTCATCTTGGGCAGAAAGTCCACGACGTACTCGGCGCCGCGGTAGAGTTCGGTGTGGCCTTTCTGGCGACCGAAGCCCTTGACCTCGGTGGCTGTCATGCCGGTGATCCCAGCCAGCGACAGCGCCTCGCGCACGTCGTCGAGCTTGAAGGGTTTGATAATGGCTTCGACCTTTTTCATCGGCTCTCTCCGTTCGACCTGGCGGCGGTAAGTCCGTCGCAGTATAAGAGCCGTCCCGGGGCTTCGCCATCCCGGTGACCGGCTTGGTAATTGCTAGCCTGCTTGCTGGCCGGTTTGCGCACGGTTTCCACGCCCGGGGGCGCCTTGGTGGCCGGGCGCGGGCGGTGGGCTGCCCGCAGCCGGATGATCTCCCCCCAAGCTTTCAGCCCAGCAATGCCGCCACCGTCGCCCCCAAGTGGGCCGGCGAGCGCACCGTGACGACCCCCGCCGCCTCCAGTGCCCGGTACTTGCCCTCGGCGCTGCCAGCCCCGCCGGTGATGATCGCCCCAGCATGGCCCATGCGCTTGCCGGGCGGGGCGGTGACCCCGGCGATATAGGCCACCACCGGCTTGGTCATGTGCGCGCGGATGCAGGCGGCGGCGTCCTCTTCGGCGCTGCCGCCGATCTCGCCGACCAGCACGACGGCATCGGTATCGCGGTCGCGCTCGAATAATGCAAGGCAATCGACGAAATCCAGGCCCTGGATCGGATCGCCGCCGATGCCGATGCAGGTGCTCTGGCCCAGGCCCTCAGCCGTGGTCTGGGCGACCGCCTCATAGGTGAGGGTCCCGGAGCGCGAGACGATCCCGATGCGGCCCGGGCGGTGGATCGCCCCCGGCATGATGCCGATCTTGCAGGCGCCCGGGGTGATGATGCCGGGGCAGTTGGGGCCGATCAGCACCGCCTCGGTGCCGGCCAGGGTCGCCTTGACCCGCAGCATGTCCAGCACCGGGATGCCCTCGCTGATGCAGACGATGACCCGGATGCCGGCATCGGCCGCCTCCAGGATGGCATCCGCCGCGTGGGCGGCCGGGACGTAGATCATGCTGGCGTCGGCCCCGGTGGCGTGCACCGCGGCATGCACGGTGTCGAACACCGGCAGGCCCAGATGACGCTGTCCGCCCTTGCCCGGGGTGACCCCACCGACTAGCCGGGTGCCATAGGCCAGGGCCTGCTCGCTGTGGAAGCTGCCCTGGCGACCGGTGAAGCCCTGACAGATGACGCGGGTGCTGGCGTCGACCAACACGCTCATCGCTGTCCCTCCTGCCGCGCCGCGGCGGCCACCACCTTGTCGGCGGCCTCGTCCAGGCCGGTCGCGGTCTCGATGGCCAGGCCACTCTGGGCCAGCAGGGCCAGGCCGGCGGCGGCATTGGTGCCCTGCAGGCGCACCACCACTGGGACCCCGACGGCGATCTCGCGCACCGCCCCCAGGATGCCCTCGGCGATCAGGTCGCAGCGCACGATGCCGCCGAAGATATTGACCAGCACCGCCCGGACCTTGCCTTCGGTGAGGACCAGCTTGAAGGCCTCGGCGACCCGTTCGGCGCTGGCACTGCCGCCAACATCGAGGAAATTGGCCGGGGCGCCGCCGTGCAGCTTGATCAGGTCCATGGTCGCCATCGCCAGCCCGGCGCCGTTGACCATGCAGCCGATATCGCCATCCAGGCTGATGTAATTGAGGGCTAGGGCGCGGGCAGCGGCCTCGCGCGGGTCCTCCTGGGTCGGGTCGCGCAGGGCGGCCAGGTCGGGATGACGCACCAGCGCGTTATCGTCCAGATTGATCTTGGCATCCACTGCGAGCAGATCGCCAGCGGTGGTGACCACCAGCGGATTGACCTCCACCAGGCTGGCATCGCAGTCGATGAAGAGCCGATACAGCCCTGCCAGCAGGGCCTGTAGGGCCGGCATCTGGGCCGGCGCCAGCCCTAGAAAGAAGCCCAGGCGGCGCCCGTGCCAGGGCTGCAGCCCCACCGCTGGCTGCACCTGCGTGACCAGCACATCCTCGGGATGGGCGACCGCGAAGTCCTCGATCTCCATCCCGCCGGCGGTGGCGGCGACGATCACGACCCGGCGGGCGGCGCGATCCACCAGCAGGCCCAGATAGAGTTCGCGGGCAATCGCGGTGGTCTGTTCCACCAGCAGCCGTTGCACCGGCAGCCCATCGGGCCCGCTCTGCGCGGTGACCAGGCGTCGCCCGAGCAGGCCGGCGGCGGCTTGCTGCAGGGCCGGGCGGTCGCTGCAGGTCAGCACCCCGCCGGCCTTGCCGCGACCGCCGGCATGGATCTGTGCCTTGAGCACCCAGGGACCGTCGCCGAGCGCGGCCGCGGCTTGTTCGACCTCGGCGAGGTCGGCCGCGACCTGCCCGCGCGGCACCGGAATGCCAAAGCGCGCAAACAGCACCTTGGCCTGATATTCGTGGAGATTCATCGCGATCCTTGTCGCCGCGTCAGCGGCATGGGGGAGGGCGGTGGGACGCCGGCTGCCAGAGGCAGGGCGCCGTCGGGGGCACTATTGTCGATCAAGCGCGGGCGCTGACCAAGTCGTTGTCGGCAGTTGATTCGCGCTGGTCGCGCGACGCGGTTGGCTGCTTCAGTCGCTCAGCAGCGCCACCGCCTTGATCTGCGCCCACAGGGCCTTGCCGCGGGCGACCCCGAGCTGATCGAGCGAGCGGCGGGTGATGCGCGCGAGCAAGGGCGTGCCGCCGGCATCCAGGCGCACCAGCACATGGGCCGGGGTGTCGGCGTCGGCGATCTCGGTGACCTGGGCCGGCAGTAGGTTGGCGATGCTGGTACCGGTCGCCCGCTCCAGGGCCAGGCTGACATCGCGGGCATGAACCCGCACCCGCAGGCGGGTGCCGATCGGCTCCCGGCGCCGCGCAACCACCACGTTGCCGCCCGGAAAGTCCAGCCGCGAGAGGTGATAGTTGTCGTCATGGGTGGCCACCACCGCCGCGATCACCACCCCGGCGTCCTCGCTGAAGGCCAACGGCAGGTCCAGCCGCGCCAGGGTCTCCTGCAGCCCGCCGCTGGCGACCGCCCGCCCCTCCGCCAGCAGGACGACATGATCGGCCAGGCGCGCGACCTCGTCGGGGGAATGGCTGACGTAGAAGACCGGGATGTCCAGTTCCGCATGCAGCCGCTCCAGATAGGGCAGGATCTCGGCCTTGCGCTTGAGGTCTAGCGCTGCCAACGGTTCATCCATCAGCAACAGCCGGGGGCTGGTCGCCAGCGCCCGGGCGATCGCGACGCGCTGGCGCTCCCCGCCGGAGAGGCGCGCCGGCAGCCGCCCCAGCAGGTGCCCGATGCCGAGCAGCTCCACGGCCTGTGCGAGCGATACGCTGGGTTCGGTGCCAACCCGCTTGCGTCCGTAATCGAGGTTCTTTTGCACCGACAGGTGCGGAAACAGGCTGGCCTCCTGGAACACATAGCCGAGTGGGCGCCGATGGGTGGGCACGAAGATCCGGCGGGCGCTGTCCTGCCAGACCTCGCCCTGAAATGCCAACCGGCCCCGGCCCTGCCGCTCCAGCCCGGCGATACAGCGCAGCAGCGTGGTCTTGCCAGAACCGGAATGACCGAACAGGGCGGTGACGCCCCGTCCCGGCAGCGCCAGATCGACCTCGAGCACGAAGCCCGGCCAATCCACCCGCATACGCAACTCCACCGGCCGGTCGCTGCCGGCCGCCGTGCCGCCTTGCGGTGCCGGTGTCAGCGCCGTCATTTCCAGACCTTGTTGTTGCGAGAATAGAGGGTCAGCAGCACGACGAAGCTGAACACCAGCATGCCGGCGGCGAGCACATGGGCCTCGGCATATTCCAGCGCCTCGACATGGTCATAGATCGCCACCGAGACCACCCGGGTCTGCTCCGGGATATTCCCGCCGATCATCAGCACCACGCCGAACTCGCCCACGGTGTGGGCGAAGCCGAGGATGGCCGCGGTGATGAAGCCAGGGGTGGCCAGCGGCAAGACCACGGTGAAGAAGCGGTCCCAGGGGCCGGCGCGCAGGGTCGCTGCCACCTCCAGCGGGCGCTCGCCAATCGCCTCGAAGGCGTTTTGTATCGGCTGCACCACGAATGGCAGCGAATAGAAGACCGAGGCCACTACCAGGCCCGGGAAGGTGAAGGGCAACAACCCGATGCCCAGCCACTGGGTGAATCGGCCCACCGGGCCGAACGGCCCCATCGTCACCAGCAGATAGAACCCGAGTACCGTCGGCGGCAGCACCAGCGGCAGGGCGACGACGGCGCCGACCACCGCCTTGAGGCGTGAGCGGGTGCGCGCCAGCCACCAGGCGATTGGGGTGCCGACGAACATCAGGATGACGGTGGTGACGCTGGCCAATCGCAGGGTCAGCCAGACCGCGGCCCAGTCCGCGTGACTCAGCGCCGGATGCAGATCGTCCAGCACGGATCAATCGTCCTGGTCTGCGCCGGGGTGGATGAAGCCATAACGGAGCATGATCCCCTGCGCCGTGGGGCCTTGCATGTAGTCGGCGAAGGCTGCAGCGAGGGGGTTCTCGGCCGCTCGCTTGGTGATGATGAAGCCCTGCTCCAAGGGCTGATGCAAGGCGTCGTCGATCAGGTAATAGCCGCCGGCCGCGACCAGGGCCGGGTTCAGCGCCAGGGCAAGCGCGATGATGCCGATGGCGGCATTCCCGGTCTGCACGAATTGGGCGGTCTGCGCGATGTTCTCGCCCAGCACCAGCCGGCCCTGCAGGTCGTCCCAGAGCCCGGCCGCACGCAGGGCCTCCTCGGCGCGCATGCCATAGGGGGCATGCCGGGGATTGGCGATGGCGATGCGGCCGAGGTCCTCATCGGCGAGATCCGCCAGGGTCATTTGGCTGGCGTCGCGGGTATTGCTCCACAGCACCAGGCGGCCGATGGCGTAGGGTCGGGTCGGTCCGGCCGACAGACCGCGCTCCTCCAGGCCGCGCGGGAACGCGATGTCGGCCGAGAAGTACAGATCGAACGGTGCCCCCTGTCGAATCTGGGTATGGAATTTACCCGAGGAGCCGTAGATCACCTCGATCTGGTCGTCAGGATGATCGGCCCGGAAGGCGGCCACGATCTCATCCATTGCGAACTTGAGATCGGCCGCCGCGGCAATGCGGATGGCGCCGTTGGCGTTGGCAGCGCCACCAAGGGTCAGTCCGGCGGCGAGGAGCAGGGTTTGGGCAAGCCGGATGAGACGCATGCGGATTTCCTCTCTCGGGCGGGTAGAGCCGATGACAAGATCGCTGCTGGAACGGTTTGCTCCTGATCCATGCAGGCGAGCTGGTGGCGGCGGTCACCGCGCTCCCCATCTCGGCGGTTGGTGCGCCGGGGCGGATTGGGGTCGCGGTGGTGCGTGGCTGGCAAGTTGTCCGCGGGCTCAGTCGGCGACCGCCAGGATGATTTGCGGCGCCTTGATCAGGCCGCAGGCCTCTCCGCGCTCGGTCAGGCCCAGTTCGCGCACGCTTGCCAGCGTGATCACGGCGGTGAGGCGGGCGCCGCCTGCCAGGGCCAGCACCACCTCGGCATTCACTGCCCCGAGGGTCAGGCGCTCGATCCGGCCGCAGAGGCGATTGCGCGCCGAGGTCTTCAGGCCCCCGTCGGCGGTGGCCAGGATCACGGACGAGGACTTGATCAGCGCATAGGCCTCCACCCCCGGGACCAGCCCCAGGGTCTGCACGCTCTCGTTGGTGACGATCGCGACCAGCGCGATGCCGTTGACATCCAGCGTGACCTCGGCATTGACCGCCCCCGGGGTGACCTTGGTCACGACCCCGCGCAGGTTGTTTCTGGCACTGACCTTCATTTGCATGGCTCCGATCAGGGTCTGAAAGCGATCGAAATCGCTGATGGCCGCGCGCAGGCGCGCGAGAAAGCGGTGGTGTTCCTGTGCGGCTGCCGTGTACACGACAATCAGCCGCTCGCCCTCCTCGGTGAGTTCGCTGCCGCCCCCGTGGCGGCCCCCGGTGCGGCGGCGCACCAGCGCCTGGGCGGACAGATTGTTCATTGCATCCACCGCGTCCCAGGCCTGCTTGTAGGACATCCCCATGGCGCGCGCGGCCTGGCTGATCGATCCGGTTGCACCGATCTGGCGCAGCAGTTCGATGCGGCCGCGCCCAACGAACCCCCGCTGGTGCAGGTCGAGACGCAGCATCGCGGCGGCCTCCAGGTGCGGGTCGAGGGGGTCGGCCATGGGCGCTGGTCACTCGGGTCGGTTTTCGTTGTATTCAGCGGGATATAACGGTTGCCTGGGACCACGGCGAGGTTTGTCCATGCTGGTCGCTATGCGGGTGGCCAGAGATGCTGAGCAAATGCCGCGCCAACATCGACGCGCTGCCATGCGTGCGATCCGGCCGCGCGCATGGCCTGGGTGCTGGTGATCGCCGCGCTGCCGCTGCTCGGGTTGTTGGCCTATCTGCTGTTCGGGGAGGTCAACCTGGGGCGACGGCGGATCGCGCGGATGCAGGCCACCCTGGTGCGGCTGCTGGTGCTGGCCGATGCCCCCGGCATGGCCGCGGCCATCAGCGCCGCGCGCCGGCCGCTGCGGTGATATCGTCGTCAGTCGGGGCACGCGTCGCGGTCGGTGGCAAGCCGTCGCTCCGCCTCCGCGCCCCAACCACCATCCGAGTCGGCCTCGTCCGGCACGTCGAGGCGCGTCGGACACCGCTCGGCAAGTGCCGCCCGGTCCGCGACCGGGAGGCCTAATGCCGCCTGGAGCACGTTGTGGAGACGGAGCATCATCGGCATCGGTTGATGCCTGCGGGTTCAATGGGGCAAGAAAGGGTTCACCACGCGCACCCCGTCGTAGTCCTGGCCATGGCTCAGATCCTCGGAGTACAGGGTGCAGGCACCCAGGGCGCGGGCCGCGGCGATGATCGCGGCATCCCAGTAGGAGATCTGGTAGCGCTCCTTCAGCCGCAGCCCCTCCAGGACCAACGACGTATCCGTGGCCACCGTGGGACGACGCAGCAGCTCGCGGATCGCGGCTACCGCATCGGCGTGGGTCATGGCGCAGACTGGCGGCCGCACGATGTTGACATAGAACTCCTGGAGGACCTGTACCGACAGGCCCCAGCCCGCTCCGGCCAGGCGCCGCCGCGCCGTGTCCCGCTTGTCGGCCTCCTGCGGGTTGCCTGAGGCCGAGTAGAGGAGGACGCTGGTGTCGACGAAGGCGTCAGCGGTCATGGACCTGCTCGCGGGTCAGCCGTTCGGTGGCGCTGAACCCCTGGGCGCGGTCCAGGGCCGCAAACAGGGCCTCGGCGGCATCGGGGCCATTCCCGGCGGGGCGGGCGACGGCTCGGAGGTAGTCGCGCACCAATGCACTCACCGTGGTGTTGCGCTCCGCCGCGGCGATGCGTGCCTGGCGCCAGGTCTCGTCGTCTACGGAAAGGGTGATGTTCTTCATGGCTGGCTCACAGTTGCACAGTTTCGCAGGCACGATAGACCCGGGCGCAGGCCAGGCTCAACAAGGGTCTCATCGAGCTGCCGGCCGCGCAGGGCGCAGTTCCGGCGCCGGGGCCGCTGGCGGCGCCCGCGGCGCTGTCGCCTCTCACGTGCTTGGGCGCTGCCTGCGCCGCTCGCCGCGTGACTGGCAGGGCCGCTATGGGCTCACGCTGGTGCTGGTGGAGACCTTCGTCGACACCAGCTGCCACGTGGACACCTGCCACCGGGCGGCCAACTGGCGCGGCGTCGGCGACACCCAGGGGCGCGGGCACAATGATCCCGATCTGCGCCAGCCACCGCCAGCGACGGGCCGACGATGCGTGAGGTGCGGCCGCTCGGACGGAGGGTGGCGCTGGTTCGCGGCGTTGGCCAGGTCGGCACCGGTCAGGTTCTGGGGGCGAGCCGTTGCGCGCCGCCGATCTGCCCGGGCCTGGTAGGCTGTCGCAACGCGGCTTGCCGCGGCCCCCGCCGGGATGCCGCGAGCCCCTGTCAGGGACGGTGTATCCGCCCGTGCCATGCCCATTCCACCCGCACAGCGCCAAGTGCCCTGCCAGGGAGACCAGCGATGTTCACCGCCCTGTTTCTGAGCCTACTGCATCTCTTACTGCAGGGGGGGCTGATCCTGCGGGCCCTGCTGCGCCCGCATCGCGATCCGGCCGCGCGCATGGCCTGGGTGCTGGTGATCGCCGCGCTGCCGCTGCTCGGGTTGTTGGCCTATCTGCTGTTCGGGGAGGTCAACCTGGGGCGACGGCGGATCGCGCGGATGCAGGCCACCTTGGCGCGGCTGCCGGTGCTGGCCGATACCCCCGGCATGGCCGCGGCTATGGGCGCTGCCGCCGCGGCGATCCCGGCTGCGCGCCGACCGCTGTTTCAGCTCGGCGCCTCCATCGGCGAGGTGGCCCCGGTGGCCGGCAATCGGGGGCGGCTGCTGGCCGATTCGGACGCGGCCATCGCCGCGATGGTCGCCGACATCGATGCCGCCCGCGACCATGTCCATCTGCTGTTCTACATCTGGCTGCCGGACCACAATGGCACCCGGATGGCAGAGTCCTTGCAGCGTGCCGCCGCGCGCGGAGTCCGCTGCCGGGTGCTGGTGGATGACCTCGGGTCGCGGCTGCTGCCACGCTCGCCGCTGTGGTCGGCACTGGCGGCGGCCGGCGTGCGCCTGGAGCGCGCGTTACCGGTCGGCAATCCGCTGCTGCGGCCCCTGCGCGGGCGCATCGATCTGCGCAATCACCGCAAGGTCGTCGTCATCGATGGATGCATCACCTATTGTGGCAGCCAGAACTGCGCCGACCCGGCGTTTCGCATCAAGCCGCGGTTCGCCCCCTGGGTGGACCTGATGCTGCGCTTCGAGGGACCGATCGCGCGCCAGAACCAGGCCCTGTTCGCCGCCGACTGGATGGCCCATACCGACGAGGACCTGAGCGCGCTGCTGACGGCACCGCTGGCGCCGCTGCCGGCGCCGCCGACGGCGCTGCCGGCCCAGGTCATCGGCACCGGCCCGACCCTGCGTTATGCGGCGATGCCGGAGCTGTTTCAGACCCTGATGTACGCGGCCCGGCAGGAGCTGGTCATCAGTACCCCCTACTACGTGCCGGACGAGGCGATGCAGGCAGCCCTGTGCGCGGCCGCCCGCCGTGGTTGCGAGACCCATCTGATCCTGCCGGCACGCAACGACAGCGCCCTGGTCGCCGCCGCCAGTCGCGCCTGTTACGCGGACCTGCTCGCCGCCGGGGTCGTCATCCACGAGTACCAGGGCGGGCTGTTGCACAGCAAGTCGCTGACCCTGGATGGCGAGCTGGCCCTGATCGGCTCGGCCAACCTGGACCGGCGCAGCTTCGATCTGAACTACGAAAACAACATCCTGTTCTACGATCCGCCGCTGACCGCGGCCATCCGCGCGCGCCAGGACAGCTACATCGCCGCCGCCCGCCCGGTGACCGCCGCAACGGTCGCCGCCTGGCCGCGCCGTCGCCGGCTCTGGAACAACGTGGTCGCGATGCTGGGCCCGCTCTTGTGAGCCGGCAGCGGTGGTCGCGACGAGGGCGGTGCGCTGTGCTTTGGCCCGCCGGCCCGATCGGTCGGCGTCGCCCTGAGCGCAGCGCCTCACAGCGTCCGAAATTCCAGGTATAGGTTGCCGCTAGCGGTGCGATAGGTCTCGCCCAGGCGCAGCGGCTGCTCACCGGAGTCGAGCGGTTGCCAATCGCCGGCCAGGTCGCGGCGTTCGAGCACCTGGCCGGGCAGCACGCGCAGGCGCGGGCGCGGGCGACCTGCGATCAGGCAGGCGACCGCGCCCTGGCGGCGGCCGCCGATGCGGAAATCGGCACCGATGCAGGCGCGGGCGTCGCGGTAGAAGCCGGCACCGGTGCCTCTGCGGGCGCGCAGCAGTTGGAAGAAGCCCTCGTCGAGGTCCTCCTCGGGTGACAGCACCACGCCCAGATTGCGTGGGAAGCGCGCCGGGGAAATGAAGCCCCAGGCGATGGCCAAGAGCAGCGCAAGCAGCAGCAAGCCGAGCAGCAGCGGCAGCAGGCAGATGAACCAGGGCCGCGGTTGCGGCTGCGCGGCGAGGGCAATCACGAGCCGCTGGTCGGGGCCGTCGGCGCCGGTCTCGATGATCAGTCCGCCGAGGTTGGCACTGGCCGGCGGACAGCGCGGGGCGGTGAGGGTCAGCGCCCAGTGCGCCAGCGCCCGGTGCAGGTCATCGCTGCCGACCGGCAGGCGCACTGGCACGTCGGGGAGGAGCGGGATGCTCGCGGTGGCCGTACTCAGCGCGAGCGGCAGGCGGCCGTCGCTGCCGGTTAGCCTGATGATCAATTCCAGCGGGCCGTGGATGCGCGAGGGGCCAAGATCGAGCGCGACGCCGCGCTGCTCGCGGCTGGCGATTGGGCCGAAGTCGAGTCGCGCCGGGCCGGCCAGTTCGGCCCAGTCGATGACCTCGATGCGACCGCTTGCCGGGACCATCGGGGCGCCGCCCTGGCCGCTGAATGCGAGTGTGCGCGGGCCACTGCTGTTGGGGGTCCAGTGCGCGCTGTAGCGGCCATCCCCGGTGCCGTCGTCGCGCAGCTCGAGGCGGGTGCCGTCGTCGAGCCGGGCGATCAGCACCGCGGGCGGGGCGGCGCCGGCCGGGGCATCGGGCAGCGGGTGCAACTGGCCGCCGAGTAGCAGCGGCCTGTCGCGCCGGTGGCGGGCCGGCAGGGTTGGCTCGAAGCGCCAGGCGGCGGCAGTCACTGGCAGCGGCAGGCGCTGCTCGCGGCGGCCGGCGGCGTAGTCGAGGCGGGTGATTACCGCGCTGGTCGCGGTTGGCGTGAGTTCGGCGCTCCAGCGCCCCGGGCCGTCGGCGGTCAGCGCGAGCGGGACGCCGTCGAGTTCGGCGCTCAGGGCCAGTGGACCCGGAGCGTCCGGCGGTGCGCCACGGGCCGGGTCGATGACCATGAACCGGACCGTGCCGGGTCGGTCGCGATAGAGCGGCGCTGCAGGTTCCATGCGTACCGCGAGCGCCGGGATGTGTTCGCTGAGCCAGCCGACCGCTACCCCGGCATGGCCGGTCGTGAAGGTCCAGGTGCCAGGCGCCGGATGCTCCAGTTCTAATAGCCTGACCCCGCTGGCGCCAGTGCCGTCCAGGTGGGTGGTGCGTGCCGGTGTCGATTCCAACCGCACCGCGGCGGCGGGCGGGTTGTCGGCCGCCGGGCGCAGCCCGGCCAGGTCGGTATCGGCGCTGATCAATAGCCACAGGCGCCCGATATGGGGCGGCACCTCGAGCCGGACCCGCCCGCTGCCGCTATCGTGTGCGAGCCCGGGTCGGCCGTGGCGAGCCGCCACCGCGGCGACCGTTGCGACCAGATCGGCCTGGCTGCGCAGCGGCCGGGTAGCAGCCAGCACGCGCGCATCGGCAAACGGGCTGGTGGCGGCCCCGGGGGTGATGGCGGTCAAGCGCACCCCGCCCGCGTGCAGCGCCCGCAGGTCGCCGAGCGGGTTGGCGCAGCCGGCCGCGGCCGGGTGCAGGGCACGGTCGCTGGCGGCGAGCGCGGCGTCGATCGCGGTTGCGTCCGCCGGCGGCGGCGGTGGGGTGCGGTCGAAGCGAAACTCGGCGACGGCGATCTCGCTGGCGGCACCGGTCTCACCGCGCGGCGAGATTATCCCGCGGTGGGTGCTGACCTCGCCGCCGGTCTCGATCTCGACCGTGAACGGGACCGGTGCGCGGGTGGGTTCCTTGAAGGCGTAATTACGCACCCGGACCCGATACTGCCCCGCCGGGGCCCGACCACGTGGCCAGCGCACGTTTTCGACCGGCTCGCGGGTGGTGTGGCGGTAGTTGCGATCCACGTCCAGCCGGCCGCCGCAGGCCGAGCCTGCGTTGCCGAAGTAGATCACCTCCCCCGATGGTGCGGTGACGAACAGATCCAGGTCATCGCGGGTGTTCCAGAGCAGCGAGACGCGCACATCCACGTCGCTGTGGCGGCCACCGGCGGCGGTGACGCGCCGGGCGATCTCGAAATCCACCGCGGCCCGGCGGTCGGCGCGCCGCTGCCCGGCGGCGTCGGCGATGAGCAGGACCTCGCGGCCCGGTAGCGCGGCCTGTCCCGCCGGGGTCAGGGTCGCGCGCAGCCAGGCGAGCGGGGCCGCGAAGCGGTTCTCGTCGGCATAGCCGACCGCCTCCAGGGCCGTGTCGAAGGCGGCTAGCGCGGCTGGGTCGCGGCGCAGTATCGCGGCGGCATCGGCCGTGCAGGCAGTGCCGTCGGCAGTGACCACGACCAGCTCGGTGGCCAGGGCCGGCAGCGCGCGGGCCAGTACCTTGGGCAGATGCAGCGCATGGCGGCGCGGGTCGTGGTCGGCCATCGACCCCGAGGTATCGATCAGCACTGTCAACGGTGGTGCCGCCGGGGCCAGCGCCGCGCCGAGCAGCAGGCCGAGCCCGATCAGGGTCCGCGGCCACCAACGGGAGCGGTCCATCCCGTCAGCGCCGGGGTCAGTCCGACCCCGGCGGCTTGCGGCCGGGCTCGGCGTGATAGAACAGGTCGTAGATGTCGTCGCGGTCGGCTGCGGCCGCTTCGCGGGCCCGATCGTCGTCCGCAACGGGGTGGCCGCTTGTCCCGTGGTGACTGGCCGCCCACTCGGGGTCCGCGGGCCCGGGATCGGCCGGGTTGACCCCGGAACCCCACCGGGCACCGCCGAGTGCGTCCGCGTCAGCGGCAGGGTCCGGTCTGGTCGGCGCGGGCTTGGCGGGTGGGTCGGTCCAATCCTGCCAGGCATCGGGCACGGCGGCGGCCCCGACCGCCCATGGCATTTCGCGGTCGGCCAGGTTCCAGTCGGCGGCTCCGCCAACGCTGTCTGCGAAGTCGGCATCCGTGCCCCTGGAGTTGGTGCCCGCAGTGGCGCCGCCCCACCCAGCAGTGGCCGATGCGACGGTGCCCTGCTCGGCGTTGGCAGCGGGCTGGTCGCGATGCCGACGCGGCGGTGGCGGCACGGCGTTGCCGAGGCGGCCGCCGAGACCAACCGGGCGCGGTGGCTCAACCTGCGGCACGTGCCGACCTGGCGTCGGGCCGGGGGGAGGCGGCGCGACGGGCGCCGCGGCACGTCCCCTGGTGTGGCGGTCGAGTTGCTCCTCGAGCTGCTCGAGTGCGCCGTAGCGGAGCAGGAAGGCCGACTCGTCGTCGGCGACCGGGCGCGTCATGCCCGAGGCGCTGTTGCGTTTGAGCAGTTGCCCGATCAGGTCACGCTCGCGCGGGTTATGAATCCGGTCGAGATCGATCTGGCCCTGATACAACACACCGTCGATGCGCGCCGTGAACGGCGCCAGATGGCGCAGCAGGGCCTTGATCGCGAACACCCGCGGGTCGTCGTCATGACGCGGTTCGAGCACCCGAATCGCGAAGGTCGTCCGCGCACTCTTGGCACCGATCAGGCCGGTGAACAGCACCAGAAGGTCCATCGACAGGGCCAGCACCAGCGAGAACACTGCCAGTTTCTCGCCCGCAAAGAGTGCATTGGTGGTGCGGGTGAACTCCGAGGCGTGCGGGCCTTCTTCGCGCTGTAGCCGATCGAGTTCGCCGCGCTCGCCGCGCAGTTGCGCGAACGGCAGTCGCGACAGGTCCAGACAGGCGCGCGCGGCGGCCAGCGCCTGTTCGGGGGCCATCTCGTAGAAGCTCGGCGCGTCGGGGCTGGTGCATTGCCGTTGCAGCGCGGCGCGCAGGGCGCGAGTCTCGGTCAGCGCCTGGACTAGCGGGGCGATCGGGCCACGATCGCAGGATAGTCCGTCGAGTTCGCCGGCCACTGCGGGGACGGTGCGCAGGTTATCGTGCAGTTGGGTACAAAGCTGTTCGGCCTGGGCCAGGTGGCCGGGGTCGCCGGTCTCCTCGAAGCGGGTCGGAAAGTCGCGCAACTGCTGCACACCGGCCTCCATGCCGACCTCCTCTCCCAGCGTCGTCAGCCGCGCGCGGGCCTCGGTGGCGCGCCGCTCGGCCGCCGCGATCTCGCCGTCGAGGTCAGCGAACAGGGCCTCATCGCGCCGTAGTTGCTCGCCTGCGTCGCGGATCTCGGCGTCCAACTCGGCCAGGCGCTGACGGCGGATCTCGGCCTGCTGGCGCAGCGCCAGCAGGTCGGCCTCGGCGCGGCGGTATTCGGTATCCAGCGCGGCCCATACCGGCCCGCGCCCGGCCCGGCCGGTTTCACCGATGCCGCCCTCCTCGGCGTCGCGGGCAGCCAGGCGTTGCACCACCTCGGTCTCCAGGGTCCGCTCCTCGCCGGTGAGGGCGTCCAGGGCCGTGCGTTCCGGCTCCCGCTGCTCGCGCAGCCGATCGAGCCGCACGCGCCGCTGCTCGATCTCATCCTCGATGGTGCCCTTGCGCGCGGCCAGTTCGCGCGCCTCTCGCGTCAGTCGCGTGGCTTCGCTGCGCTGTTGCTCGCGCTGCGTGTCGAGCAGATCGCGCATCGCCGGCCCGGCGCGCTGGGCCAAGTCGGCGACGTCCAGCACATCGGCACGCCAACGCGCGTAGTCGGGGCTCTCGCGCAGGGCCGCGGCCTGGTCCGCAGCCTGGCGCACCAGTTTGGCCTCGGCCTGGTTGACCGCACCCAGGGCACCGTCGCGCACGCGTGTCAGGCTGGCCTCGGTCCGCAGTTCCTCGGCGAAGATGACGTTGAACAGGGCGTTGAACGAAAAGAACACCGACAGCGTGAAGGTGACCAGGAAGACCAGCAGGTCCACCTTGGCCACGCCCTCTTTGCCGGCGAACATGAAGCCGAGCCGCCAGGAGACGACGAACAGCAGCGACTGGATCGCAGCGGTGATGAAGAACGCGAACACCGCTACCCCGACGAACGGGGTGATGCCGATGTAGGTGGTCCAGAACGAGGCGATCGACAGCAGCACGCTGGCGACGAACAGGAGTAGCAGATACGGCGAGCGCAGCAGCTTCTCCCAGAGTGTGCGCCAGAAGCCGGAGGGGGTCATCGATGCTCGTCCTCGTCGGTGATCGGGTCGGGATGGTCGAGGGCGTCAGCAGCGGCGGCGATGGTCTCCCAGCGTTCGGGGCCGCTGGTGCCGAGTTGCCGCGCCAGATCGGCCAGTGCCGCTGCGCTCTCGTGGGGCTGGCATCCTGCCGGCCGGCGGGCCGCTGCTCGCGCCGCGTCGATTTCGGCGCGCAGCCCGGCGTGGACGGCGTCGGCGGCCAGTTGCTCGCGGGCGGCGACCAGCCGGTCCACCAATCCGAGCAGGCCCGTCGCGCCGGCCGCGAGCAGTGCCTCGCGCATCTGCCAGCCGGTGGCGGCGATGGCCGCAGCGTGCCGCGCATGGGCTGCAGCGCGCGCTCCGGTCCAGGCGGGCAGCGCGACCGGTTGCGGATCATCGAGGCCCCAGACCTCATAGAGTTCGGCCAGTTGTGCAGTGCGCACCGCGGCGTCGAGCGGTGCGGTTGCTCCGCCGGGCGGCGGCCAGTCGGGCGCGGCGCGAGCGAGTACCCGGTCGCACCAGCGCAGCACCGCGGCTGGGTCCAATGGGGTTGGTGTGGTTGCCGGTGTCGGTGTTGGTTGATCCGCGGTGATCGCTGCGGATACCAGGTTGGACACCGGTTCGGATTGAGGGCTAACCGCGGGGCCTGGTCCGGGCGCTGGCGCTGCCGCCGGCCCTGGGGTGGGCGCTGGTGCGGGTGCGAGTTCAACCAGCGCAATCCGTCGTGCCGATTGGCCGTGCGGCCTGGCCGCGAACTGGGGGCGCGGTGCCGCTGCCGGGGCTGCCGGTGCGGCGTCAGGTGCCGGTGCCGGCGCCAGTGTCGGCTCAGGCGTCAGCTCAGGTGCCGGCTCAGGCGTTGGCGCCGGGGTCGGATTCATCAACGGCGCCGGTGCCGGATCGATTGTCGGCACCGGTAGTGCCGATGCCGAACTGGTTGCCGGTCCGGCTGCCACGGGGTCCTCTGGCGCGGCCATGGGCCGCACCGCCAGCCATTCGCTCAGCCCCCAAAGCACCGCGCGGGTGCGTAATTCGGCGACCAGCATCGCCAGTGTCAGGCGTCTAGGGTCGCCGCCGGCGAGTGCCGCTAGCAGCCGCCGTCGCAGCACCTCGGTAGCGGCGACCCGGCCGCCGTCGAGCGCTGCGCCGAAGGCCTGTATCAGCGCGTCGCCGCCGCGGGCGCGCGCGCGGGGCAGCAGCGCAGCGATGCCGTCGAACTCCGCGCGGACTGCGGCCGCGGCGGCGGTGCGGCCGGCCGCGCGCGCCTCGGCATCGGCCAGCCGCTGCAGTGGCAGGTCCGGCAGTGGCGGCTGGCCCAGGTCGGCGCGGGTGGCGACGATCCAGGCGGGCAGCTCGGCAAAGGCATGCCGCAACCGGTCGGCGAAGGCCGCGAGGTCGTCCGGTAGGTCATCCGGCTGCAGGTGCAGTGCCTGCCAGTGGCTCGCCTGCCCGCCCGCGAGCAGAAACTGCCACAGTGCCTGTTGCGTGGACGGCGATGCGGCCGCCACCCAGGCACCGAGATCGCCGGCGTCCGGTTCGAGGGCGGCGGCGAGCGCCGCCACCGGGGCAGTCAGGGTCGGGTCCAGCAGGGCGCCGGGGCGGGTCGCGCTGGCCGCGAGCCGCGCGCGCAGCGCCGGCTCGGCCAGCAATGCGAAGGCCAGGTCGGGCCGGCGCGTGAACCCGGCAAAGGCCAGCAGTCCCTGCGCCTGGACCTGGCGGTGGGCAGCGCGCGCAGCAGCGGACATGGGCACCGCGAGCAGGCGCGTCAGGACATCGGCATAGGCCAGCAGGGTGAAGGCCGAGGCCGCGCCCGCCCCATGCCAGTCGACGTCCGGGGCGGCGCCCAGGCGCGGGTCGGCTGCGAGCCAGGCGGCAGCGCGCGGCAGGTCGAATCCGCCCGGGTCGGCGTCGCTGCAGTATTCCCGCCCCACGGCCGCATAGCGGGGGGCCTGTGAGGGCAGCAGATGGCAGGTGTCACCACGGAAGAGCGCCACCAGGCATTCGGCACCGCCAGCAGCGGCCGGGCCCTGCAGGGCCAGCGTGGGCGCCCGGTCGGGCTCGGCATCGTCGCGCGGATGCAGCCGCGCGCCGCTGGCAAAATAGACGCCGAATCGATCCAGGTGGCAAGCGTCGTCGAAACGGCAGACCAGCAACCGGCGGCCCTCCGCATCATCGACCAGCGGTAGTTCGTGCCCCGACCAGTGGCGAATGTCGCGTCCAGGTCCGTGCGGATGATGAAAGCACCAGAAGGCGGTGCGAACGTTATCGGCCGCCGCCCCGAAGGCGGTCAGGTCCAGCGCGAGCGCCGGTGCCTGCAGGTGCTGGAAGCCGGGTAGCGTCAGTTCGGGCGGTTCCGCGTCCGGCACCAGCGTAAAGATGCAGTCGATGGCCGCCCCTTGGAGCGGCGTCATGAGCGGGCCGCGCGCGTTACCGAGGCGGCGCCCTGGTTGGTGCCCGGTCTGGCCTCCGGTCTGGCCCCCGGTCTGACACATGGCCGCAAGCCCGACTGGGCCGCCGGGCCGCCAGCCCCAGGTCTCGAGGGCCGCGACCAGGCTGCAGTCGTTGGGCACCGACAGCGGTTGTACCGCCGGCGCCTGGCCGCCGCTGGCAGGCGGATGGAATAGCCAGGCGCGGATCGGATGTCCGGGGCTAGCGGGTCGCCGGAGGTCGAGCCGCAGGGCGGCGCTGAAGCGGATACTGAATAGGCTACCGTCCGCCAGGCCAGGGGACGGGTCGGCGGCCGGATCGATAGACGGGTCGATAGACGGATGAGGCGACGCGGCGGCCGCCGCGCGCCTGGCCGGGCCGGTCGGGGGCAGGGCCCCGCGCGGATAGCCGAGCAGCCGGAAAGACCCGCTGCCGGGTGCCTTGATGGCCCACAGCGGCCAGTCGGCCGGAAAGTCGCCGGCGTACCAGGCAGGTGCGGCATCTGGCGCGACCACCAGACTGAGGTCGGCCTGGGGCGCGCGATCCGCGGCATGACGGTACAAAACGACCAGCCCCTGTTCGGCGTCCCAGACGCACTCCGGCGGTTCCATCAACGCGACCACCTCCTCCGTCGATCAGTTCGGATTCCTGCGCCGACCCCGGTCCCCAGCCTCACGAGAGGCCGACGCCAACCGGCCGGCGCTGCGACCCGTACAATACCAAAGGCCTGGCAACTGACGAGCGAGCAACTGCAACCCGGACGGCAATCATGACCGAGCGACGCGTCGAGCCTGCTCTCGACCTCGATCTGGACCTCGACAGCGATCCGGCCACGGGCCTGGGGCCAGCCGCCGGGGCTGCGCAGCGACCCGCCGCCGCCGACGCGGCAGTAGGGCCGGCACCAGCACCGGACTCGGACTCGGATGCGGGGTTCGAGCCGGGGCCCGGCGGGGAGACCGGCACCGGTTCAGTGGCGGGCCGTCCGTCCTGGTGGCGGCGGGCGGTTGCCCGACTGCGCCGCGGCGCACTAGCCAGGCGCACTGCAGTCAGTCGGTGCGTGGTGATCGGCCCGAGCGCCGCCGGCAAGACCCTGTTCCTGATGTCGCTCGATCGTTGCGCCGATGCCCGCGGCCATTCCTACGCCGGGCGTTATAACGCGACCATTGCCGACCGCAACCCGGACTTCATCCAGCTCAACCGCTGGCTCGATCGCTATCTGCCGCGCGGGCTGAGCCTCGATGCCTCCGATCTTGGGACTTGCCTGCGTCCTGGGTTTCGCCTTTACCTGCGTCGACAGCAAGGTGCCCGCGTCCTCTCGCTCACCAGTGTCAGCGCCTTCGATGGCGTCGGCGGTCTGCTGGTAGAGGACCTGGCCCCCACCGATCCGGGCTTCCAGCGTTGCCGGGCGCTGCTGAGCGAGGCCCTGGCCAACTGCGACACCCTGCTGATCTGTCTGCCGCTGTCGCGCTGGATTCGCCCCGATCAAGAGCAGGCACTCAAGGAATACATCCACGGTTTCATCCATCAGCCGGCCCTGCGCCGGCTGCTGATCTGCTTCACCATGTACGAGAAGCAGGGCGTTGCGGCCGGGCGCCATGCCTACCGCGAACTGGCCCGGCGCGAGCGGGCGCGCGCCGAGATGGCGCACGCGCTCACCGACCACCTGGCCGCTGTCAACAATGCCCTGGGCCAGTTCCACGATCCCCGACACGGCCGCACCGTCTGGTGCGTGCCGGTCTCGACCTTCGGCTTTGTCCCCGCCAATGGCGGTGCCAATCTCGCCCCGACCGCGGCGGGCGGCGAGCGCGCCGATACGCTGCTGACGCGTCCCCAGCCGAACCCCGATGCCCCCGGGCACTACGATCCGGACCAGGTCCGCCAGCGCTGGTGGCAACCGTTCCTGACCCTCGACCCGTTCATCTTCATTGCCACCGGCTGCCGCGATCGGCGCGGCACACTAATTCATCGTTACGACGAATTGTGGCCCTAATGCTGACCCTCATGTTGACCCCGATGTTGGTCCCGATGTTGGCCTTGGCATTGGCCCTGAGCGTGGCCCGGCGACCGTGAACTCCCCGGCGATCGAGGCCTTCCGTTTCGTCCACGGGAAGGTCTGCGCGATCCCCGGCGGCCCGGTCGCGCCGGGCTTCGAGCATCGCCCGACCCGGATCAGCGCCGGCCTGCCGCCGGCCCTGCTGCCGCTGTGCCGGCCGGGGCAATTGCTCGACAATCAGTCGATCCAGGCGCTGGTCCATCCCGGGCGCGAGCGCGACGGGGCCATCTGGTTCTGGCCAGCAGCCGCCGACGGGCAACGCTACATGCTCGCCAGTTGCGTGCGGGCGCGCCCCGAGGCCGGGGAGGGCGGCCCGGGGCGCACCCATACCCAACTGCTGACGCTGGTCTTCCCGGAGTCGGTCTGGAACCCTGCCGCCCCGCGGCTGCTCGCCCATGCCACTGCCTGGCTGCGTGCCGAACCCGATACCCAGACCGACTACGCGCGCTTCGCTGCCGGCGCGCCGGTCCCGATGGAGCGGTTCGATCCCGCCGCACTGCCGCCGCCGCGCTGCGAACAGGACCCGCTGCCACCCCCGCGCACCCTGCTGTGGCGGTTGCTCACTGCGCTTGAGGATGCCAACGCCCGGCTCCTGATCGGGGCCGCCGATCGGATCGATTCACCGGACACCTTTCTGACCGCGCTGAGTTGCGTCGCTGCGCTGCTGCCGGTGCCGTTGCGCATCTATCTCAGCGCCGCGGCCGGTTTCAGTCGGCCGCTCGGGCCGTTTGCGCTGCAATATCTGCCTGATGCCGCGCCGCTTACGGCGGCCGCGCCCGGGCTGTTCGAGCAAGTCGCCGCCGGCTGGCAGGCCGCCCGAGCCGCGTCCCCGCTCTCGGTGTTGGATTGGCAAGGCTGCTGGGCCGAGCAGGTCGGGTCCCGCGCGGAGGGCGACGCTGACGGCGCCGGCTTCGGTGATGAACTGCACCGGCTGCTGGGGGACCTCGCGGCCGCCCCCGGCGCGGCCGCGATCGCGCCCGACCGCCTGCGCCAGCACTTCGCCGGAGCCTGCGATCAGGCCATCGCCGCGCGCTCGGTGCCAGCACTGGTGACCTGGTTACAGGGGGCGCTGCCGGATTGCCCAGCGCGCCCGGCGCTGCATCAGCGGGCGACCGGTGCGCACTGGCTCAGCGCCCTGATCGAGCAGATCCACGCCGCTGGCGCGGACCCGCCCGGCGCGCTCGGCCGCGCGCTGTGGCGCCTCGCGACCCTGATCGATCTGCCCGGCACGGCGCCGAACGCGGCGCTCCAGGCGCAGGTCGATTTCTGGTCGCGCGCCTGGTGGCAGGTCGCCGAGCGCGGCGGGCGGGCAGCCTTGCGCTGGTCGGCATTGACCGCCTCGCCGCTGCTCGATGCCGCGCCGCAGTTGGCCGACGACCGGCTGGTCGCCTGGCCCCTGACCAAGCGGCGCGCTGATCGGGCGCGGCCACAGGCAGCCGCGCCGCGGCTCGGCGAACTGCGGGATTTTGCCGAGTTGCGGGCGCTGGTGACCACCGTCGCCCGCGCCCGCGCCGAGTCGCCCGCGACCGCCGAACTGGTGGCGCCGATCCTCGCCGCCGCGGCAGTGAAGCAGCGGTTGCGGGCGCTGCGCCAGCATGCCCCGCGGCTGCTGATCCGCTGGCCGGCGAGCGTGCTGGACCTGGCCGCGGCACAGCCGGGCCTCCTCACTCCCCGCGCCGACGATGCGCCGGCCTGGGTGGACGCGGTGCAGGCACTGGTCGGCACGCTGCTGATCGCAACCCACCTGCAACAGTGCACCGCGGCAGCGGCACTGGACCGCCCGCCCGCCCGGGCTTCAGACCGGTCGCCAGACCTGTTCGCCGCCGCGGCCCGGGTCGCCGCTGCCTCCTCGTCCCTCGCCCATGACCGGGCAGCAATCGTTGCGCGCATCGGCGCCGATCCCAAGGGCCATCTGCAGGCGCTGCTCGGCGCCTACTGGCAATGGGCGCTGGCCCCGGACAGCGACCGCGACCCCGAGTCAACGGTCTGGCGCGGTGGGGTGATCGGTTTGCTGCGCGGCCTGCCGCCAACGCGGGCGCTCCGTTGGTTGCACCGGTATGCACAGCCCAGCTACAACGCGGTCATCCGGGGCGAGGCCGATCTGACCCAGGCCGAGCACGCGGCCACGGCCCTGTTCGCCGCCTGCCTTGACGCGATTGTCCCGGCCGCCGCCGACCCGGTAGCGGTTGCCGCGGACCTGCTTGTGGCACTGCCGGATCTGCGGGCACTGGCACCGCCTGCGGCGGCCGGCATCCCCAGCCTGGCCCTGGCCACGGCCTGCAACCGGCGCCTGCACGCCGCCCTCGTGGACCCCCGCGCGGCGCCCGCTCTGCTGGCCGAACGGACCGTGCGGGTCTTGACCCAGCGCATCGGCAAGTCGGCCACGGGCGTCGGCAAGAATCCGATCGCTGCCCCTGTCCGCGTCCGCGTCCGCATCGGCAATCTGGCCTGGGTCCTGCTGGACCGCCTGCTGGCCGCCGAGGTCGTGCCGGTCGCGGCGGTCACCGACCTGTTCGATTGGCTCGACTGGCTGCTCGCCCAGGGCCGCTCAAGCGAGGTGCAGGTGCTCCAGGCGGCCGACCGGCTGGGCCTGAGTCTCGCCCATTGCCTCCTCGCCTGGGCAGGTGTCGACCCGTCCGGCTGCCACTTGGATGAACGCTTGACCCGGCATGATCGGCCCATCCGACGGGCGCTGGCCCGGCGGCTCGGCTTTCCGCGTTGCGCCTATTTTGGTGGCCTAACGCCCCCCTTCGAACGCGACCGGGCGTTGGCAAGCATCCTTGGAGTCGGGCGGGGGGCTGTCGACCGCGGCCTCTACCAGGCCCTGGAGATCACCATGCCAACCGCGGAGACCAAGCGGCGCGTGCGCTGCATACTGGGCATTGGCGCGGCCCGCTGTTGGCTGCGGTTGTGGGAAGGCCGAGAGCCGCGGTACCAATTGGCAGGGCGGAACCAACTGGCGCGACTCTTCGGCGATCGGCCCGGTCCCTGGTTCCAGGCGCCGCGAGCCGGCGGGGCCGATGCGGCACCGCCCGCGGCGGCAACCAACGAGGCGCTGGCTGCGCTTGCCGAAGTCTGCGGCGATGGCGATGCCCCGCCGAGCGTCCGCGCACAGATCGATGCATCGGTCTGCTTCACCATCAGCTTCTTCGCGCTGCTCGTGCCCGACCGCTGCCAGGCGCAACCGCGCCCCTACCGGATGCCAACCGCGGTGGCGGCCGCATTACTCGGCAACAGCCATGCCCACGACAGCGACTTCGCGATCCACCTTGGTCGCCTCATCGCCGGTTCGGCGTTCGCACTGGCGCAACCACTGGCAGCACTCATCGCCGACCCGCGAGCCAATCTGCTGATTGCCGAACGGATTTTGTTGTTTGATCGCGGCTGGGGGCAATTCCCTGGCGGTCACGACGCTGAACGGCACGCCGCACTGCTGCGGCTGCTCTACCTGCTTGCGCTGGTGCGCACCGAGGAGGTCATCGATACCCGACGCAAGTGCTTCCCGGTCGACCAACTCATGCGCGCGTTGCAATTGGCCCCGGCACACCCCGCGGCGAGAACCGCCATGGCCGCCTGGCTTGAGCGCCACCAAGACCTGCGCGCCGCCCTGCGCGACGCCGCGTCACGCGCGGGCCTGAACACAATGCCCGGTTGGCCGCTAGCGTGAGGCCACCCGTCGCCCCGAGCACGACGAGTCAGCCAGCGCGGGGCCTCAACGCCGTAGCCAGAGCACGATGATGGCTGGAGCGCCGATCAAGCGCGGTGCCTGCTTCCCCGTCGTCTGCGCCTTCTGCGATGCACCTCGCTCGACTTGGGCTGGAGGCGAGTTCATCTTGCACGGCTGCGACCGGTCAGCAGTACGCCGAGCCAAACCAATAGCACAGGCAAGGCCCATTTCAATCGATAGGCCAGGGTCTCGCGCTCGCCATACCGCTGGGCCGGCGATGCCATCCCAACATAGTAGGACAGGCGCCCAGTAGGGTCGATCCGGTTACTTTCGTGGTCGAGATAATAGCCGACCAAGCGCCGCGCGAAGGCTGCCTGCTGCGCAGCGGTCATGGCGGTCCCCCGCAGGCGCTCAGCATAGGCCGCTGCGAGCAACGCGGGCTGCGCAACTGCATCGTCCAGCTCGGTTGGAATCACCACGCCCAGATCCGGGTCGAGCAGGTGCCAGCGCCCGTCGCCGACCTCGGCGGTGACGATCACATGGCCCTGCAGCGTCACCATCCGGGCATCGATGCCGGCCGCACGCAGAAAGCCCACCAGGATCGAGGCGAAATGACCGCATTCACCGATACCGCGCTCCAAGCCACGGTGATGATCCCAGAAGATATAGGCGCGCAATTGCGGATCGATGAGGCCAAGCAAATGCAATACCCAATTCTCCCAGATGGGGATATGGATGCGGTAGGCATCGAAGTCTGGCTGCTGCCAGCGGTGCAGGACACCATCGGCAACCGCGAGCGTCGCCCGTTCAACATAGGTCTCAGCATCCTCGCCGGGGCCTCGGCGCAATCGCTCAAGTGCGGCTCGGTAGTCCAATGTGAGATCGATTGGATCGAAGGCCCCGGCAGTCTCGTGCAGCCGTGGGTGCCGCAACGGCTGGCTAAGGCCATAGACGTTTGCGGCAAGCAACAGCAGGCCTATAACGCCCAAGGCCGTGCCGATGACCAAGCGCGCATCCCGCAGACGCGGTCGCCGCGCGAGCAGACCAAGCAGCAGTGCGAGGAGAGCAAACCCCGCGGTCAGAGCAGGGTGTACGCGGATGGGATAGGAGATCGTCGTCGGCTGCTCGGGTTGTGCCAGGACCTGTGCATCCCCCACCGCCAAATAGAGATGAATGCCGTCGTAGGCGCAACCGATTGCCCCCGTGATGTTGGCGTGGGCGCCAGAATGACAAGCGATACGCTTGCCGTCGTACTCAAGGCGTAGCGCATGGCTGTCCAATTCGATGAAGGGCGCCAAGATATAGGGCAGCGGCCGATAATAGACATTGCTTTCCAGTTGCGACCACTGCTCCCCGCGCAGTTGCGATGTCCCGCGGATCGGGGCAACCTGTAGGAGCAGTGCCGCAAGCGTCAGCACCGCGGCGACCGTGGCCAGCCCCCAGAGCAGTCGTTTGACTCTGCCGATCGCGTCGAGTGGTTGGCGGCCGCCAGCGGTCCAGGCGCCGAGTAGTGCCGTGCCACCCATCGCAACCCAGCCCCAAAGCCAGAGCGGATGCATCTCGATCGGTGCGGACACCGCATAGAACTGGCCATTGCTGCGGGGATCGCTCTGGTCCGTCGTCGAGAAATAGAGCGTATTCCCCCAGTGGCTGAAGGCCCCACCGCCGGCGGCACGGATCTCGATGTGAGGGGCATCGCCAGGGCCGAGGGGCCGGCCCGCCTCGGTGACCTGCAGGGAGGACGTGCGGTCCCGGCTCTGTTCGAACGGACGCACGCGATAGGGACAGCGGTAGAGGCGATTCAGCGGGACGACATAGGCGTGGCCCTCCTCGGCGCGCATCTGATCCGGCGCAATGATCCTGGTGCCATCTGGCCGCAGGAGCGCGGTCCCACCCAGGATGCCTAAGGCCAACATCGCGATCCTCAGCAACACGCGCTGGAGACGGACCGACAGCGGCCGGGTAGGCGCCGCAAACCCATGCTGCGGGCGGCCGGGCACGGATGGCCATGCGAAGCGGCGCTTGCGCGCCGCGGTTGGCGATCGCGGTGCAGCGGTCATCGGTGCCAGGATTCAGATTTCGGGGATCAGATTGCCAGGCTCACAGTGTATCGAGCCACAGCGCCAGACAGAGCAACCCGAAGAGTTTGAGGCCATGATCCCGGCGACCAGCGTCCTGCTCGGCCCACAGCCTGACGATCGCCTCGGGACGAACCCATTCATGCAATCGCGGCAGCGCCAGGGTATCCCCGGCGAATTCCCGCAGCGGTCCGCTCAACCAATGGGTGACGGGCGCATTGAATCCGCGTTTTCTACCGTTCAGTACCCACCGCGGCAGACGTTGGCGCTGGCTGTGTTTCAGGATATGCTTGGTGCGCAGGCCGCGCAGCCGCCAATCGACCGGCAGTGCTGCCGCGAATTCCACCAAGCGGTGATCGAGCAGCGGTGCACGGGCCTCTAGGGAATGGGCCATGGTGGTGCGATCGACCTTGACTAGGATGTCGTCGGCGAGCCAGGTCTTGATGTCTACGTAGCTGACTTGATCGAGCCAATGGCAATCGGCCACTTCGGCGTAATGGGGGGCGAACTGCGCGAAGGGATCGGCCTCGGGCTCCGCGAATAATGCCTGCCATTGCGGCTGGACCAGCGCCAGGCGGTCGTGTGCCGAAAAGATGTCGCGCCAGGCGGCATGGGCGCGCGGCAGGGGGCGGTGCAGTTCGGCCAGGAAGCGGCGCAGCTTGTAGTCGAGGCTGACCTTCGAGAAGCGCACCGGCAGCAGCCGATCGGCCAGCCTGAACAGGCCGCTGGCAGCCCCGGCGGGGAGCCAGCGCAGCGTCTGGTGGAGACGGTCTGCGAGGTAGGTCTCGTAGCCGGCAAAGCACTCGTCGGCACCGTCACCGGAAAGCACGACGCTGACCTGTTCGCGGGCAAAGGCGGCCAATCGCCACGTCGGCAAGACTGAGGTATCGGCCAGGGGTTCGTCCGCGGCGGCGATCAATGCCTGGATCAGCGTCGGGGCATCGGCAGCAACGATGCGATCCTGATGATCGAGACCCAGATGATCGGCAACCGCCCTGGCGGTCTCCACCTCGTCGAAGGTCGGCACACCAAAGCCGACGCTGAAGGTCTGCACCTGCTCGGCTGGGACTGCCTTGGCCATAGCCGCGGCGACCGCGGAAGAGTCGACTCCACCGCTGAGGAAGGCCCCCAACGGAACGTCGCTGACCAGGCGCATGCGCACCGCGTCGTCGATCAGGTCGGTTAGTTCCTCGGCGGCGGCCTGGATCGATGCAAACCGGCGTTTGGCACGAAAACAGGCCGCCAGATCCCAGTAACGATATTCTCGCGGGGGATGACCCCGGCGGGCAATGAGATAATGCCCAGGGGGTAAGCGACGGACCCCAGCCAATAGGCTGTGCTCGCCGATGCTATAATTGAGCGTCAAATAATGCGCGAGACCAATCGGATCGACAGTCCCGCCGACCGCTGGGTGCGCACGCAATGCCCGCGGCTCCGATGCGAAGGCCAGGCCAGCATCGGCGAGCTGGGCATAGAACAGGGGCTTCTCGCCAACTCGATCGCGCGCCAGGAACAATTGCTGCTCACGGGCATCCCACAGGGCGAACGCAAACATGCCGTTGAAGCGCTCCAGGCAGCCCGTGCCCCAGGCGCGATAGGCCTCCAGAATCACCTCGGTATCGCCGCGGGTACGAAACAGTGCGCCGGCCGCCTGCAGTTCGGCACGCAGCTCGCGAAAGTTGTAGATCTCGCCATTGAAGACGATGGTGAGGTCGCCCTGCCGATCGCACAGCGGTTGGTCGTTCTCCGGGGTGACATCGATGATCGCCAGCCGCCGGTGCCCCAGCACCAATGGACCGAGGGCCTCGATGCCGCCGGCGTCGGGTCCGCGGTGAATCTGGCGATCGATCATCGCCTGGACGATCGTCCGATCGGCTGTTTGTTGCCAGCACAGCAGTCCGGCGATACCGCACATCGTTGACTTCCTCAGACTCGCCGACAGTCGGCAACGGGACGCCGGGCGCTTGGCCGGACAGGCGATCAGACGCGACAGGCCCAGGCCGCCAAGAGTAAACCGTCGGTGCGATCGGTCGCGTATGCAGCTCGAACAACCAACGCCGAACCGTGGCGCGCGGCCAACCAGTGTCCCAAAGGTCCGGTCCGGGCAACCCTGACGCAGCGGCAGCCTTGATGCCAAAGAGCACACAGCGAAACTAAGGTATACTGCCACACTTGCCCCGGCGCTGCCGTCTGGGGTCTTGCTGCCCGAATCCGATTTTGCCTTGGCACCTGTTGCCCGGACTGTCGCCCCTCAGGGTCCGTCATGCCAACCTGTCCGGCCTTCCGCCGCCCTTCCGGAGGCTGTTTGCGGATGGCCGCGTGCAACAGGAGCCTGTCCTGAAACAGCCAGTTCGTCGCGCGCCTGCCCCAGCGCCCGATGCGGATACCAGCTTGCGGCCACCGACCGATCAGCCACTAAAGCCACCCGCCGTTGACGACCCGCGCGTCCAAGCAGCGCTCGCCTGGTGTCAAAAGCGCGCCATCGACCAAGTCGTGCTAGCGGTCCCCTTTGTGCTCCCCGAGCCTGCTATCGCCAGTCTGTTGGCGCATCCTGCCGTCACCGCCCTGGTCCTGGACCAGGCGCCACCGCCGGGGCTCGCGCTGGGTGCCATGGAGGGACGCCTCGGTCAGTTCCAGCGGGCGGACTACACGTGGCAAGTGCCAGCGCGTCGCGGCGCCCGCGATCTGCTCTATATCGGCGATTGCGCCGGACTGACCGCGCGCATGATCCGCATCGCGCTGACCCGCGGATTTCTCAACCTGACCTGCTGGCGCGTCGATGATTGGCATCGCCGCCCGTTGCTCCTGCTCGCTGGATACAAGGTGCTATCCTTCGTGCAGTCGCTGCCCGCCCGCGGTGTCCGCGGCGCCGATGCCGGGGCACAGGTGCTGCTCGGTGCCGAGCGCTATCTGCGCTATGTCGAGACGCATCAGCGGCGTCGTTTCGCACGACTCCTCGGCGATGCCACCGCCGCACTGCGCATCCCGCTCCAGCAGATCGTACACGCCCGCATCCTGTTCGTCTGTCCTACCCTCTGCGCCGGCGGTGCCGAGCGGCAGATCGTCAATACTGCACTGGGTCTGCGACAACAGGGCATCGCCGATCTGACCATCCTGGTCAGCAATCTACGGGGTCGGCCGGGGAACGACTTCTTTTACCATCAGCTGGTCGCCGCCGGGATCGAGGTGCGCGAACTCGGCGGCCCGGCCAGCAGCATCGACGCTTGGCGGGATGCGATTGATCCAGCAGTCAAGGCCTTGCTGCGGCGCCTGGCGCGGGTACTGCGTGGATTGCCTGCCGATCTGCAACAGGAGATCACTAATCTCTATCTCGCGATCCATGCGCTGCGTCCGGCGATCGTTCACGCCTGGCTGGATTACAGCAATGTTCGCGCTGGTCTCGCGGCGGTGCTTGCCGGGGTTCCGCGGCTGATCCTATCCGGGCGCAATGTCAGCCCGATCCATTTCGACTATATCTATCAGCCTTGGTATCGGCCGGCCTACCAGGCGCTGTTGGGATCGCCGCAGACGGTGTTCATCAATAACAGCCGGGCCGGTGCAGCCGACTATGCGGCTTGGCTGGGCTTACCGCCTCGGGAGATCGGCGTCATCCGCAACGGCGTCGATCACGCGGCCATCACTCGACCCGCCCAGGCGGCGATTGCCGCCCATCGCCATGCACTCGGATTCCCGGCCGCGGCCCTGGTAATTGGCGGCATGTTCCGGCTGTCAGAGGAGAAGCGGCCGCTGCTCTGGCTGGAGGTCGTGGCGCGCGTGCTCGCTGCCCGGGCCGGTACTCACGGCTGCCTCTATGGTCAAGGCCCGCTAGCGGAAGCGCTGAATGCGCGTATCCACTCATTCCCAGAGTCCGGGCGCGTGCGGCTGATGGCACCAACAGCCGACGCCCGGCTGGCGCTTGCCGCCTGCGATCTGCTGCTGTTGACCTCCGCATGGGAAGGGACACCGAACGTGCTGCTGGAGGCACAGGCCTTGGGCGTGCCGGTCGTTGCCTGCGGCGGTGGCGGCACTGCCGAGTCCATGGCCGATGGCGAGACCGGCCTGTATCTTACTGAGTCCGATCCTGACCCGATCGCCACGACCGTGGTGCGTTTGCTGGATGACGCGGACCGCCGTCGCCGACTGGGCCAGGCCGGCCCGCGCTTCGTCGCCGAGCAGTTTGGCATGGCGCGAATGATCGATGAAACAATTGCTGCTTATGCGGTCGTCAGCACCAGTGCAACGGCCAAGCTCTGGTCGGCTGCGCCTGACTCATGAACCCCCATCAAGATCATCCCACTAGCTTCAGCGCCATGCTGGCCACCGGTCGCGCTCATCATGGTCTGGTCAGGCAACTGGTCCGCCGTGAGATCGCCGCCCGCTATCGCGGCTCGATCCTGGGCCTGGCCTGGTCCTTCTTCAATCCGATCCTGATGTTACTGGTCTATACCTTTGTCTTCTCGGTGGTCTTTCGCAACCGCTGGGGAGGCGGAGTCGCCGACGACCATGTCAGCTTTGCCATCGTGCTATTCGTCGGCATGATCATCCACGCGCTGTTCGCCGAGGTTGCCAATCGTGCACCGCTGCTCATCGTCCATAACGTCAGCTACGTCAAACGCGTGGTATTCCCGCTGGAGATCCTACCAGTTGTCGCGATGGGTGCAGCCTTGTTCCATGCCCTGATCAGTCTCTCAGTGCTGCTGTTGGCACAATATCTGCTCACCGGCTCGTTGTCCTGGACCTTGGTCTTTTTTCCACTACTCGTCGCGCCGCTGGTGATCGCGACCACGGGTGTCGGCTGGTTTCTGGCCGCCCTTGGTGTCTATATCAGGGACGTTGCCCAGACCATCGGCATCATTACCACCATCATGCTGTTCATGGCGCCGATCTTTTATCCGGTCAGCGTCCTATCACCCAAGCTGCAGCTCCTGCTGTACCTCAATCCACTGACCTTTGTCATCGAGGAGGGGCGCAAGGTCTTGCTGTTCGGTCAAGTCCCGAATTGGCCGGGTTGGTTCCTTTACTCGCTCTTGAGCCTGGCGGTCGCCAAGGTCGGGTTCTGGTGGTTCCAGAAGACCCGCAAGGGGTTTGCCGATGTCGTCTGAAGGATTTGCGATACGAGTGCAGGGGCTCGGCAAGTGCTATCAGATCTACGCGCAGCCGCAGGACCGACTCAAACAGTCAGTGATGCCACGGCTGCGCAGTTTGCTGGGCCTGCCTGCGACCAATTATTACCGCGAATTCTGGGCCCTGCGCGATGTTTCGCTAGATGTCTCGCGCGGCGAGACGGTGGGCATCATCGGGCGTAACGGCTCCGGGAAATCCACGCTCCTGCAGGTGATCTGCGGGACTCTGACGCCAACGGTCGGTACCGTTGATATCCGTGGCCGGATCGCCGCCCTACTCGAACTGGGCACGGGCTTCAACCCTGATTTTTCCGGCCGGGATAATGTCTTCTTGAATGGTAGCCTGCTTGGACTAGAGCGCGACGAGATCGCCGCTCGCTTCGACAGGATCGCTGCCTTTGCCGATATCGGCGATTTCATCGAGCAGCCGGTCAAGACCTACTCCAGTGGCATGGTGGTTCGGCTGGGTTTCGCGGTGGCGATCAATGTTGATCCTGACATCCTGATCATCGATGAGGCCCTCGCAGTCGGGGATGAATTATTTCAGCGTAAATGCTTTTCTCGTATCGAGAGCATGCGCGATGCTGGGGCGACCATCCTATTTGTCTCCCATTCCGGCAGCGCGGTCGTAGAACTGTGCGATCGGGCCGTGTTGCTGGATGAGGGAGAACGGATTGCGACCGGGGTTCCGAAGACCATTGTCGGACGTTATCAGCGTCTGCTGTACGCCGGACCTGGACAACGGGAAGAGATCCGCCAACAGATTCGGGATCAGGACGGCGAGGTAGTACGACTGGCGGTTTTGCACGAGCCAGGCGAGCAGGGTCGCGGCGATGCCTCGGCAGGCCTGGCCCGGCCATCCGAAGACCGGCGGGAGACATTTGATCCCAACCTGCGGCCTGCCAGTACTGTCGCCTATGAATCGCGGGAGGTCGAGATTGCCGATGTCGGCATCTTTCTGCCGTCAGGGCTGCAAGTGAATCATCTGGTCCGCGGACGCACCTATGTCTATTCGTATCGGGCCAACTTTACCGCGACCGCTACGGTGGTCAGGTTCGGAATGCTGATCAAGACTGTGAGCGGGATCGAATTGGGGGGCGGCATCTCGGCGGCGACGTTTGGAGAGGCGCTCGCGGTCGTCAGGGCCGGCAGCTGCTGTCGGGTGGCATTTCGGTTTGTTTGCCGTTTGAATCCAGGAACCTATTTCCTGAATGCTGGCGTGTTGGGGATGCTCAACGGCGAGGATGGTTGGCTGCACCGGCTCTTGGACGCAGCCATCTTCAGGGTGCTGCCAGAGGAACGGAATCAAGCAACCGGATTGGTAGACTTCGATTGTGTCTGTGATGTGACGCTGGATAGAGAATTAAGTGATGCCGAATAACCAAAAAAATGCAGTCGCGCCACGCCTTGTGGTGGTGCTGGGTATGCATCGCAGCGGCACCAGTGCGATCGCGGCCGCCTTGCGAGTGATGGGTGTAGACTTGGGTAGAAATCTCATGCCGCCGCGAACCGGGATCAATGACCGCGGCTTCTTCGAGGATATGGACATCTACCGTTTCAATGAAGATCTGCTGACCCGATTGGAGACCTCCTGGCATAGCCTCGACCCGGCGCTTGGTGAGCGCTTGCGGGAGGTGAGTTTGACATCGCTGAGGCGCCGGGCGGAAGTCCTGCTGCGGTCCAAGCTGACAGACACCAGTCTCTTCGGCATGAAAGATCCGCGCCTGCCGCGGGTGCTACCCTTTTGGCAGGCCGTATTCGAAGAGTTGGGGTTCGAGGCAGCCTATGTGATTGCCTTGCGCAATCCGCTCAGCGTTGCTGCTTCGCTGAAACAGCACCATGGATTCGCGACCGGTAAGGGCTTGCTGTTGTGGTTGCAGCACAGCCTGGCTGCGGTGAGCGACAGTCGGGGTGCCCGCCGCGTGGTCTTGCAATACGAGCGCCTGTTGGCCGCACCCGAGACCGAACTGGAGCGCGTGGCGCGGGCGCTCGGGTTGGCGGATCGAGTCGACCGGGCCGCCCTGGCGGACTTCTCGCGCGACTTCCTGGATGCATCACTATGCCACGCGCACTTCACCGCGGAGGAATTGCGCCGGAACCCCGAGGTACCAGGGTTGGTTGCCGATGCCTTTGAATGGCTATCGCGGATTGCGGCGGATGAACTGGACCTTGAAGGTCCCGAAGCAACGCGGGCATTACAGGGATTGGAGGCCGAGTTAGAGGCACTGCGTCCGCTCCTGAATTTGATCGTGGCAACCGAGCGCAGTGCCGCTGAGGCGGCAAGCCGCCTGGCCGCTTGCCAGCCGGAGCAAGCGGTATCTACCTCCCCGGCGCTCCGTAAGTCGCCGCAGCATCAGGCAGCAAAGGCAAGGCTTAGCAGGCAGTGGCAGAATCAGAAGGCGCGTCGGGGGGGCCCACGTGCAAGCCTCGGTGGAAGGCGGCCGGAGGCCTGCGACCTTTCCGATGCGGCGGAGGAGATCGCCACTGCCGCGCGTCGGATCGAGGCGACTCAAGCCATCCAGGGGCAGGCGAACGCGGTCGCCGCGCAGCGCCTGGATGAGTGCCGGCAGGAGTCCGCTTGCCTGAGCCAGGCACTGCAAGCCTGCGAGGCAGAGCAACAGGCCCTGCGTGAGCAGCTCGGCGAGATGACAGAGCAGGTCCATGACCTGGCCGGCGCCGCGGCAGAACGCGACGCCATAGTGGCCTCGACCATCTGGCGCATGACCGCGCCGCTGCGCCGGCTGATCGGGGCGGCTCGCGGAGAGGCCGGCTTACCGAGGCTGCCCGCTCGCATCGCAAGCGCGGCAGCCGAGCTATCTCCCGACGCCCTGGCTGGGGCAGCGGGAAGCGCACCAAAAACTGAGATCCCTGAGGCGACGGTCGCCGAGGTCGTAGCCAACGAGATCCCCAATCTCATCGCGATTGCGACCTATCCGGATCCCAGCCCGCGCAACGGCGGTCGGATCACGCTGCTGACCGACACCCTTGGCGCTACGAGCCTGTTCGGCGGGGTTGCCACGGCAATCATTCTCGCTGTTCTGCTGGCCCAACACCTTGGCCTGCGACTGCGCATCGCGACCCGGCACAGCCCACCGGAGCCTGCCAATCTCGGGACTGTACTGCAGGCACATGGTATCGCCTATCATGCGAACATCGAGTTCGAGTATGCGCCGACGGAGGTCGATAGCAGGGCGCTGGCAATACAGACAGATGAGTTGATCCTGACCACTTCCTGGTGGACGACCTGGGCTGCCCGCCGCAGCCTCGATCCCTCGCGCATCTGGTATCTCGTGCAGGAAGACGAGCGCATGTTCTATCCCGCGGGCGACCTGCAACTGCGATGTCAGGAGATCTTCTGCGATGAGCGCCTGAATTTTATCGTCAATACCACCGCACTGCGCGACCATCTGATCGCCGCCGGGATGCGCGGGATCACCTCGGCCAGCCCCGCCTTCGAGCCCGCCTTCCCGTCGACCATCTACTACCCAGAGCGCGCCAAGGCCGACCGTTGTCGCACCTTCTTTTTCTACGCGCGGCCGCATCATCCACGCAACCTCTTCCTGCGCGGTCTCGAGGCCATTGCCGCCGCTGTCGAGACCGGTTTGTTCCCGCCTGCTGCCTGGGAGTTCCATTTCCTCGGGCGCGGGCTGCCACCGGTCAAATTGCCGCACGCGATCCGTCCGCAGCTGGCGGAGACGCTATCCTGGAAAGAATATGCCGCGCTGATCCGGCGCGTGGATGTCGGGCTCTCGCTGCAATATACCCCGCATCCTAGCTATCCTCCGTTTGACCTTGCCGCCAGTGGGGCGGTGGTGGTGACCAATCAGCAGCCGGCGCGGCCACCGCTGTCGCGCTACTGCGATAACATCCTCTGTGCGGAACCGGCACTGGATGACTTGGTACGCACACTGGGGGAGGCCGCCACCCTGGCGCAGGATGAGTCGCGGCGCCAGGAGAATCATCGGTCGGCGGGAATCGCCCGGGACTGGGAGGCGGCCATGGCGCCGGTCCTGACCACGCTGGCCAAGGTCTGAGTGATGTTCCTGGCCAACCTGCCCCGGGTCGAATACCAGGACCCCTGGCACACACCATTCACTGACCGCCTTGCCCAACTAGCCGCGGGCGATCGCCATGTCGCCTATTTCTACCACCGCCCGGATACCAGCACCTTCAGGTACCGCGTCCTGAACATGATTGAGGCGCTGGTAACCAGCGAACAGGCCATCGGTGCTGCCTGGTTCTGCGATGCCGATCTGCCATATGCAGAGTCGATTCTGAACCATGCCGACCGGCTCGTGCTTTGCCGTGCCCGCTATTCACCGAGGCTGGCGGAGCTGGTCATCCGGGCCGGCGCCCGCGGTATCCCGGTCATCTATGACATCGATGACTTGGTTTTCGATGACCGTTATGTCCATTTTGTACTGAACACGCTGGATCAGGGCACCAGCGAGGGCGATCTGGATTTCTGGTTTGCCGATATTGGACGCCATGGGGCATTGCTTCGGCTGTGCGACCGGGCGATTGGAACCAATGCATACCTGGCCGAACGCATCGCCGAGTTTTCTGGGTTAGCAGTCGCGACGGTGCCAAACTTTCTGAACCAAGCGCAGATCGAGGTCTCGGCCGCCATCCTTGCTGCCAAGCGCGCTGCCGATTTTGTCCGAGATGGCCGGATTCATCTCGGATACTTCAGCGGCACCCCCACCCATCGGCGCGATTTCGCGGTAATCGTCGATAGCCTGTTGCAACTCCTGCGGGCCGATGCGCGAATCGTGCTGCGCATCGTGGGATTCCTGGAGCTGCCGCCGGCCTTTTCCGAGTTCCAGCAGCGGATCGAGTACTACCCATTGCAAGATTTCCTGAACCTCCAACGCCTGATCGGCGAGGTGGAGATCAATCTGGTACCGCTGCAGGATAACGTCTTCACCAACTGCAAGTCCGAACTCAAGGTCTTCGAAGCAGCGGTGGTCGGGACCATCAGTGTCGGCACCCCGACTTATACCATCGAACGGGCGCTCAGCGTCGGCAGCAGCGGCTTCTTGGCCACGGCGCAGAACTGGTACCCGGTTTTGACGCAGGCGATCGCCAGGCTTGACGACTATCCTCAGATGGCCGAGGCAGCGGCAGCGGAGGCCTTGGCTTGCTATGCGCCGGCAGCCCAGGGTGCTGCGGTGTTGCAGGCGTTGTACGACTAGCGCGGGCGACGCTTTCTTGTTTACCGCGGATCTGCCTCAGCCGGGCAGCGGGGTGCTGTGTTTCCCGCCGCTGCAGGAGCGACTGCGATGCCTGCGGCGTGGTTCATGGCGGGTCGCCTACATCTATCCCAAGCCGAACCTTGCGACCTTCCGGTATCGGGTTCTCAACATGATCGAGGCACTGGCGGCCAATGGCGTGGGCCGGGCTGCGAGTTGGTTCTCGGCAGCGGAGTTGCGCGACGCCGAGCCGATCCTCGACCAGGTCGACGTTATCGTCCTGTGCCACTGCAAGTACACTGCACCACTGGCCGCTCTGGTGGCAAGGGCCCGCATGCGCGGCCAGACTGTGCTGTTCGACATCGATGATCTGGTTTTCGATCACCGCTATGTGCAGCTCATCCTGGATTATCTTGATCATAGCGCTGAAGAGGCCGATATGGACTATTGGTTTGCCGACTTCGGCCGTTATGGCGCCCTGCTGCGCCTATGCGACGGGGTGATCGTCACGAACGCCTACCTGGCCGAGCGGGTCCAGGCCTTTTGCGCTCTGCCAGTCGCGGTATTGCCGAATTTCATGAATGGGGCGCAACTGGAATACTCGGCGCGGATACTGGAAGCCAAGCGGGCCACGGACTTCCAACGTGACCAGCACGTCCACCTGGGTTACTTTAGCGGTTCGCCAACGCATCAGCGCGATTTCGCGGTCGTGGCCGATGCGATTGCGGCTTTAATGGAGTCGGAGCAGCGCATCATCCTGCGGCTGGTGGGACAGATCGCGCTGCCTGCCATGTTGGCGCCGTTCGCCGAGCGGGTAGAACAGTTACCGATGCAGCGTTTTCTCGCGCTACAAAGACGGATCGGCGAGGTCGAGATCAATCTCGTACCGCTGCTGGACAACTCTTTTACCAATAGCAAGTCCGAACTCAAGGTCTTCGAGGCCGCCGCGGTTGGGACTATTAGCGTCGTGTCACCTTTGTTCACCTTGAGACGTGCGGTTAGTGACGGTAAGACCGGCTACCTGGCCCGCAGCCATGAATGGCTCGGGGTCCTGCGGCGCGCGCTGGCCGAACTGGACGATTATCCGGCCATGGCCGAGGCGGCGGCAGCCGCAGCCCTGAGCAAGTATACGCCGCAGGTCCAAGGACCTGCGGTTGCGCGGACGCTCACCACGGCTTGGTACCGGGAGGCCGGAGCAATGCCCTGGGTGCCTTGAGGCGCGAGGCGGACACTGGGCAGGTTGCGCCGGCCAGCGCGGCGAGGATTCTTGCTGCTCGATGATCTGGTGGACGGTTGCTGCATTGGCAGCCTAGCGCGATTTCAGCAATGCCGCGCCATGGGCGCTGTTACCAGTCCGACCTCACTTGCGCAACCAGAGCACCACGGTGGCAATGCGGCTATAGAGCCAACGTCCCATTGGGAGCCGGACTAGTGGATGGCGAAGGCTGCCGAGGGTCCAAAGCTCCGGCGCCAGCCGGACCTCGGCGAAATGAGGCCGGGCAAGTTCAAGGAAGTGGCGCACCGGCGGGTAATGGATGCCGATTCGGCGATAGCGCAGGTTGGCGGCCACTACCTCGGTCGCGGACAGGCCTTGCTGGAAGCGGTTGCGCACGCCGAGCCAGGCCCATAACCGATACCAGGCTGGGCTGCTCAAGATGCCGCCCAGCGGGACCAGGATGTGGGGCTCGATCAGGCGATACCGCGCCGGAAAGAGATGGATCGAGACCGCTCCCGGTCGCATCACGCGGGCAATCTCGCGTAGGGCTAGGCCAGGGTCCTGGACATGCTCGAAGACCGAATTGGAAACCACCAAGTCGAAGAATCCGTCTGGAAAGTCCATCCGATAGTCTCTGGGCACGCGGTAATCCGGGTCTCCGGGCTGGCTGCTTGCGAGGCTGCGGAACAGGTGACGATCCTCGGTGCAGCGCAGGTCAGGCCCAGCCGCCATGTCGAAACCATAGGCATCGTAACCGCTGTCGCGATAGGCATAGACATCGGCGCCGCTGCCGCAGCCGAAGTCTAGCACCCGTGCCCGTGGGCGCAGATACAATCCGACCGCTGCCAACATTAACCGGTGATGCCAGACGCAGTTGAAGGGTGCCAGGTGCGCCGGCAGTTGCTCAAGAGCCGCCCCGTGCGGGTCAGTGTCGCTCAACTGGTTCATAACGACCCCTTGCTGCACCGCCTTGGCCGTTGGATTTGAAATCCTGGCGACATTGCGGCGACATGGTCCTTGGGCAGCTCAAGCCTCATTGGCTCGCGGGCGCATCTTTGTGATCCCGGCTGCAAGCGCCCGCAGGCAGGTTGCGGCCTCATCCGTTCGGCTTGGTACCGATGACAGTCCAACTGTAACGGTGGCGATGGTGTAGCTGGACATCGATGAAGCCGGCATCGGTGACCAGTTGCCGCGCCTCGGCCTGGGTATAGTACTTTGCGTGCGCAGGGTTGAGTTGATCAAAAATGATCAAGCGGCGCTTGTCCGGTGCCATGCGACCAATCACATTGAGGATGTAGTCGCGCAGCGGCAATGGCAGCAGCAAATGACGACACAAGGCGATGTAGAGCACCAAGGGCAGGTCGAGGATACGGACGAGCAAGTCTAGGACTCCATCCGGCAGCCTGGTCGTCAGCCGACGTAGCGGTCCGAATACGGCCAGATAGAGTCCGTTGCCCTCGCGGCCGTAGAGCCAGATCAGCAGGCGGCCACCAGGGCGCAGTGCCGTGAACGCCGCTCGCACCACCGGCTCCGGTTCCGGGATATGATGAAGCACGCCGATCGAGAGGATTAGATCGAATGGCCGCAATTGGTCGATGCGGTCGCCTGCAATCTGATGACAGGCGACGCGATCGGTGCGGTCGGCGAAACGCTGTCGCAGAGCCGCAATCGCGCTCGATGGCTCGATTGCCGTGATGTGCCGGGCGCCGGCACCCAGCAGCATCTCGACGATGCGCCCCGTGCCACTACCAATCTCGGCCACCTGCAAGCCTTGGACCTCGGCGGCGGGTAACAAGGGTTCGACGATGTCTGCAAAGAGTTCGCCTGACCCATAAAACCCTGAGTTGTCGGGAAAGCGTTCCCACTGGGCACCAAAATCAGCGATCGTGCGTTCCGCCTTTGCTTGCTTCACCATGCGATTAGACCCTGATGTTCAAGAAGTGGGTGCCAGAGCGCGCGGGCCCCGGCTGATCAATGCCCGGATGAGTTCGATGACTGCACCCTGGAGGGCGCCAACCAGGCGACCGCAATAGGCCGCGGATACCAGCAACAACGCTGCGGCGGGCGGGAGTCCAAGGAAGACGAAGGCACCAATACCAGCCCCTTCGCCCAAGGTGGCGCCAAGCACCGACACGGGCAGGACCATGCCGAGGAGTGCGATGCCCAAGGCAAAACCGAGTTCACCGAATCCGATCGCCACGGCTGCCCCCTGCGCAATGGCAAGGACAGCGGCAACGACCAATAGCATCGAGGCAGCGGAGAGCCCCAGGAGTCGGCGGACGGAGGCCCGGTCCAAGATCAGCAGCGCCAGGATGACCCGTCGGAGCCGCGCCTGAACGAGGAACAGGACGGTGCCTGCGATTGTCACGCCGGCGCCGATGCCGGCGGTCCAGGCCAGCCAACCGGGTGGGAGTTCGGCGGGGATCCGTCCGGGTAGCACCATGGGTAAGGTCATCACGGTCACTAGGATCACGCCGATCAATCCCAGCAGACGGTCCGCCAACAATGCCAGCAGGATCCGGCTCGCGGGGGCTCCCGGGGCGAGCCGGCGCAGCTCGATGAAGCGCCCCAGTTCCAGGCCGACCGACATCGGTACGAAAAAGAAATAGAATAGCGACTGCAAATGGATACGCAGCGCCTGGCCGCTCCCGATCGCGATGCCGAAAATGCCCAGGGTGGCCTGGAGGCGCAGTGCCGCGGCCAACAACGCGGCCTGATTGAGCAGCAATGCGGCTAGCAGATACCCGTATGGGATACGCAGGGCCTCTTGCGGCCATTGCTCCAGCACCCACCCCAGCAGCAGGGCCAAGCCGACGACGATCAGCCCGATGCGTATCAGGATCACCCGGCGCCATGGCCGGGCGCTGGCCGGGGCGGCGCTGGACAGTTGATCCGGCTCGGCGACGGGCTGGTGCGGCCCTGCGCTCGCCCGATCGGTGCCCGGCGCTGCTTGACCGGGTTTGGTCCGGTACTCGGGTGTATTCGGGCGCATGCGCTTGTACGCTATCGGAAGCGCGGCGGTCTGCCGTCGGGCTGTCGATCGGCAGTTCTGATCCTAATCGACAGGGCGACCGGGACCGCGGTCGCTGCCGGTGCGAACGAGAATCTGACGGAGCAGATCGGCCAGCAGGCCGAGCGCGAAGATCACAATGGTGACCAACAAGCCACCGATGCCGAGATAATATGGAGCATGTAGGCCGGTCACTGCAGCAAGCAGAAATCCCAGCACCGACAAGACCGTCGTGATCAGCGTTAGCAGCAGGAATATCTTCAGCGGATTGTAATAGATAATGGCCTGAACGATATATTGCAGGGTGCGCAGGGCATCAAGGATCAGGCGAACCTTTGTCTGCCCGACACGTTGATGATAGGAGATCGGTAGGTAATGGACGAAGCGTCCGGTCATCATATAGCCCAGGGTCAGGGATGTGGTAAAGCTAAAGGTGTCGCAGAGGTGTGGCAGATAGGGGACAATGGTATTGCGACTGAATACTCGCAGCCCCGAGTTGGCGTCGGGCACGGCGCGGCCGGCAGAGAACTCGACCAGGAATTGCAGCAGGCGCCGCAGCGGCCCCTTGAAGATGCTTCCCTGATAATGATGACCAGTGCGAGCACCGACGACCATGTCGAATCCTAGTGCGTAGCGATCGATCAGCAGCGGTATGGCGGATGCCGGATAGGTGAGATCGGCATCGATAATTACGATGGTGTCGTATTTGGCTGCAAGAATGCCGGACTTCAGCGCACGCCCGTAGCCGACATTGTGGGGGTGCATCAAGACCACCGCGCCGGCGGCGCGGGCCGCCGCTGCGGTAGAATCGGTCGAGCCGTCGTCGATGACGAGTATCTCCACATCATCGGTTGCTGCAAGGGCGACGCGAATGGCTGCGACAGATTCTCCGATTGCTGCAGCCTCATTGTACGCAGGAATGACGACAGAATACATGTTTAGTGATCACTCGTGGCCTTGCTTGATACCCGGTCTGCTACTGGGCGTGCTAATGGGCCTGAGGCTGGCCGCCACTGAATAGGCGCCGCCACATCAATCGCGTCGGGAGCATACTCGATTGGTACCGACGGATCAAAATATATAGGTAGTCTGTTGTGATATGACCTGTCGGTCTTGCCGGCTTTCACTTCGAGACATCGGCGACGCGGGGCGTTCGGCCCTGCGCACCAGCGCGCAGCGGTGTCGTGCCGGAATCGCGCCGTATCCAACCAGGGCCGCCGATCTAGCCGGCCACCGCGTTCGTGCCACTGCTGCCACGGTACAGCAATCGGTCGCCGATGGCGATCGATGCGATTCCGATGGTCAGCCACAACAAGATATCGAGCGGGGACAGGTACCGGGGTATTACAACGGTGGCAAGGGTCAGGGCAGCGGCATAGCCGGCAGCGCCGATCCAAAGCGTCGCCAGCAGTTCGGGCAGGCCATCCCGACGGCTCCAAGTCATCGCGGCCATCGAGAGTGCCGCCGCGGCCAGAAGCAGGAGTCCGCGCGCCCTTGACGTCAGTGGCAAAAGCGCATCGAGCCATCGCCAGGGGGCGTGTTGCGCGAGCGTCTGGTAGACCGCGGCAGTCTCCTGATCGCTGGCGGCGGTGCCGGCGAGCGCGGGTCCATGGCGGGGGTCCTTCGGATAGACATCGGTGATGGAGTGTGCCGAGTGCAGTAACAGATAGGCAACCTGCCCGATCCGTTCGTCCGGACGCCGCGGGCCGAAGACGGCCTGGGACAATTGCGAGCGCCATTGCGCCAGCACGTAGCGATCAGGCCAGGTCCAGAATGCGCGAAAGCCGGCATTCATCAGGTGGTCGGTCTGACCGCCACCCAGGGGTGCGCGGGCAGCGATGGCGGCATTCGGACCGACCCAGGGGCCTGGCGTCTTGACCATCAGTTCGATGGCCTCGCCGATGGCTGGATCAGGGGCTCGCTCCATCAGGCGCGCCAGCCAGTCGGCGCGTTCCTCGGCGGGGACCATCGCATAGGCCTCTTGCATGCGATAGACGCCGGTGCGGCCGGTCAGGGCACGACATTGAACATCCAGCGCCAGACAGGTCCATTGGGTAACCAGTGCATCCCCGATCACGAGCAATGACATCAGGCCGATGCCAGCCAGGACCGGCAACAGCCGGCGTCGCCACTGGTTTTCAGGCCGGGCCAGTGCTCGCAAGGCGAGTAAGACTACCGGGAGCACGGCAAAGAACAGAAAGGCGTGACGAGTCAGCGCCGCGGCGAGTAATGAGAGCAGCAGTACGGCGGCCAGTGACGGGCTCAATCTATTCCGACGCAGGCGCAGCACGGCACCGAGAAAGAGGACGAACAGGGGGTTTGCCAGGCCCTCGGTCAGCAGTCCGTAAGAATAGAGATGGGCCGCGCTGCCGACTGTGCCCAGGGTGGAGAGAAGCAGGATCTGCCACCGTCGAGGGAACGCAGTCGAAAGATACGTCAGGGCAACGACAGAGACTGTCAGTTGTAGCGTGGTTGCGAGCAGGAGCACGCGCGGCGCATCGCCGGCCAGTGCCTTTGCGAGCACCATCAGCGCCGGGTAGACGGGAGGATGCTGGGGCACGAAGGCCCATTGCCACTCCCAGACCAGCCAGATGGTGCTGTCAGAGTCGTTCCAGATATAAGGCATGGATGTGGCGACCATGATCGCCGTCATGGCCGGGACCGTGGCAGCCAGGGCATAGTCCCAACGGCGCCGTCTAAGATGTGCCCAGTTGCGCTTTATCACCCGCGCTACCTGGTCCCGTTGGCGCCAGAGCCAGACACTGCCGGCTCCCACCAGCAGCCAGAACCCGATCATCGCGATACGCTGGAGATCGCCGATAGCAAGCACGGCGCGCGCGGTGGCGGTATAGTGGCGCTGATTGGTGCGGGGGTCGCTCTGGTCCGAGGTGCTGAAGATCAGAACGTCTCGCCAGTGCATATAACCGCCGCCCCCGGCGCTGGCGATCTCCTCATAAAAGGCATGCGGTGGACCGAGTAGGTTGCCGTCCTCATGCAGCCGCAGCGGCGAGCGCTGGCGCGAGCGCATGTAATCGCTGAGCAGTTCCCAAGGCCAGTCCAGGCGTCGGCGCAGCTTGATCTGATAGGCCTGGCCTTCCAGGTGCTGTATCTCGGCGGCGTCGAACTCGAGTTGAACCTCTTGGCTGAGTCCGCGCAGTCCCACGGCGGTCAGCATCAGGGCCATGCCGACAACCAAAGTCGCATGGACTAAGTATTGATGACGCAAGCGATGGCGCGATGCACTGGATGCCATGGCGGCGGTCTCCTCAAGTCGATCTTGCGTCGAGCCAGTTAGCTTGCAACCAGGCCGCGCTGGTCAAGTCACTGCAAATAGCGTGGCCGCGCGGTTGTAGTCGCATCCCTTATAGCTGCTGCGCCCCTCATCTGATCCTACTTCGCGCTACCGCTCCGCCCAAATGGCGTTTGCCCGCCTGGTGAAGCTCGCAACCCTTGCAGCAACGGGCAATGGATGTGCGCTTGGCCGCGGCGCAGAAACGCTTCTGATTATCCCACAGTGGACGGGGAACCGTCACCGGCCGCGCCGCTTGCTAGACCTCTTCCTAGACAGGGCGTCGCGACCGGAACGCTGATGGATTGCCGCGCTACCGGTTGTCTGCGTCGCGGGCATCTGCCATGCTTCAGCCCGTCACCGGTTGGCCGAGCGTCCGGCCCCGGCCATCGCGGAGCGTCGCTGCTGGTGGGTCCCTAGGGTGGGTCCGGGTTGAGTCCGGGTTGGGCCTATGGTAGGCCCAGCGCAGGGGCTGTCCGGTTGCGGCGATGAAACCGCTGCTCTCGTTGTCTCAGCCCTCCACGTTCGTCCAATGCGATGCGCACCTTTAAAGAACTGATTGCTAGCGCCTCCTGGCATCTCTCCGACCGGCGACAGCAGTTGTACTGGTCCCTGTATTACCTGCTGACCGATAGCGTCCTCGGTAGGCATTGGCTGTCGGTCACCGAGGCGGGGTTGCGACATTATGCCGTCGGGTTACCGCGGCACCCGGGGTTCGAACTGATTCATCGGGCGAACGAGTTTTCGATGTTGCACGAGGAGGTCCTCACGCTGCTATATCACCTGGTTGCCGTGGGGCGGGGGCGGGTGTTGGAACTCGGTACCTATATCGGGGGCGCGACGGTGGTGATGGCGGGGGCCGCGGCAAGGCGCCGGCGATCACCGATCATTGCGGTGGAGCCAGGTGGGCGCCAACAGCACGACACCTTGCCGAGCAATGACATCCTCGACGATCTCGCCTGCAATCTCGACCGCTTCGATCTGCGCCAGCATGCCCTGGTGTTGCCCGGGAAATCGGCCGATCCGGCGATCCGCCAACAGGTGCAGGAGATCCTTGGCAAAGAGCGGATCGGCCTGTTGCTGATCGACGCGGATGGCAGTGTCGAGCGCGATATCGGCCTCTATCGCGGGCTCCTCGCCGCCGGCGCGATCCTGGTGCTCGACGATTATCAATCGAGCGGGGCGCCGGAGAAGACCGTCTACATCAAAGCATGGGTCGATGCCGCCATCGCTCGCGGCGAGGTCGAATCACTGGGGGTCTGGGGCTGGGGTACCTGGATCGGTCGCTACCGGGGTGTCACCTGATGTGCGGGATCGCCGGCATCCTCTGCGCCCCCGGGCGGTTCGACGCCGCCGCGCTGGCTGCCATTGTCACCGCGATGCGCGACAGCATGGTCCATCGCGGTCCCGATGATGCCGGGGTTTGGGTGGACCCGGCCGGTGGCTGCGCTCTGGCGCATCGGCGGCTGGCGATCATCGACCTTTCCCAGGATGGGCGCCAGCCGCTCGGCAACGCCGACGGCTCGGTGCAGGTGACCTTCAACGGCGAGATCTATAACTTCATGGCCCTGCGCCAGGCCCTGGAGGCGGACGGGCATCGGTTTCATACCCACACCGATTCGGAGGTCCTGCCACACCTGTTCGAGGACCTCGATCCGGCCCGCCTGCACGACCTCGACGGGATGTTCGCCTTCGGCGTCTGGCAGCGCCAGCAACGCCGCCTGCTGCTCGCCCGCGATCCCTTCGGCAAGAAGCCGCTCTACTATGCCGAGGGTCCGGGTTGGTTCGCGTTCGCCTCGGAGCTGCAGGCCCTGGTGCAGGTGCCGGGGTTCACGCAGCAGGTGGACCCGGATGCCCTGTCCCTGTACCTGCTGCTGCAATACGTGCCGGCGCCGTTCAGTATCTATCGGGCCGCCCGCAAGCTGCCGGCCGGGTCCTGGTTGCGGGTCGACCTGGACGGGGGCGGACCGCGGATCGCGGCCACCCAACGCTACTGGCAGTTTCAGGCACGCGAGCCACACCGCCTGGGCGGTCCGTCTCCGGGCGAGCGGCTAGAGGCGTTGCGCCCACTGGTGCGCGCGGCGGTGCAGAAGCGCCTGCTGAGCGACGTGCCGCTGGGGGCCTTCCTCTCCGGCGGGGTGGATTCAGCCCTGGTCGCGGCGATGGTCACCCAGGAACTCGGCCAACCGTTGACGACCTTTTCGATCGGCTTCGCCGGCACCGACGAGACCGAGCATCTCTATGCCCGCGAGGTGGCCGCCCATCTCGGGACCGAGCATCACGAGGAACTGCTGCAGCCGGATGCGCTGCATCTGGTCCAGGAGATCGCCGCGCGGCTCGACGAGCCCAATGGCGATTCCAGTTGCCTGCCGACCTGGCTGCTGTGCCGCTATACCCGCCAGCACGTCACCGTCGCCCTCTCCGGCGATGGCGGCGATGAACTGTTCGGCGGCTATGGGCGCTATCGTGACAGCATCATGGAGGGCGGCAACTGGTTGCAGCAGGCACGGCGGATGCTGCGCACGCGGCGGCGCTGGTCGCCCGCCGATGCCTACCTCTCGCCGCGCTGGCTGATCCATCTACCGGAGCAGGTGGCCAGCCTCACCGAAGGGCTGTCGCCGACGGTGGCGGGCATTCTCGCCGGCTGGCGCGCGGACCTCGACGATCGGCGCCTGTCCCTGCTGCATCGCATGCGCAACCTCGATGCCGAGACCTACCTGCCGGGGGCGGTGCTGGCCAAGGTGGACCGCATGAGTATGCAGGTGGCCCTGGAGGTGCGCTGCCCGTTGCTCGACCGCGACGTGGCGGCCTACGCCCAGGGGCTGCCGGCCGCGGCCCTGTGGCAGGCGCCCGCCACCACTAAGCGGCTGCTCAAGGAGCTGGCCACGCGCTATCTGCCCCGGCCCTGGATGCACCGGCCCAAGATGGGCTTCGGCCTGCCCTCCAACACCTGGTCGCGGGAGGCGATGCTGGACCTGGCGCGGCAGTTATTGTGCGCCCCGGACACCCGCCTCGGCACGCTGGTGGCCGCCGAGGCCCTGCGTGCCCTGGTGGACCGGCAGGCGCAGCCCGGCTGGTTCTCGATCTACCAGCTCTGGCCGCTGCTGATCCTGGAACTCTGGCTGCGCCGCACCGCCGCGACGGCGCCCGTCGGTGCGCCCGGGCGGTGAACCGGGCCCCAACGCGCGGCACCGGCCCGACGGCGGCCCAGCCCACCGCGCCAGCCCCGATCGCCCTGTTCCTGCCCTCGTTGGCCGGGGGCGGGGCCGAGCGCATGACCTTGAACCTGGCGCGCGGCCTGCTCGACCTGGGACGCCCGGTGGACCTGGTGCTGGCGCGTGCGAGCGGCCCTTATCTGGCCCAAGCGCGGGAACAGGCGCAGGACCAGGCACAGGACCAGGCACCGGACCAGTCCGGGGGACGGGCGCCGCCCGAGCTACGGCTGGTGGACCTCGATCGCCCCCGGGTGCTGGCGGCCTTGCCCGGGCTGGTGCGCTATCTGCGCCGCCGCCGCCCGCGCGCCCTGCTCGCGGCGATGGACCATGCCAACCTGATCGCGCTGTGGGCGGTGGCCCTGGCCGGCACCGGGACGCGCTGCCTGGTCAGCGTGCGCAGCAATCTCTCCGCCGAAAGCGCCCATGCCAACGGCCTCGCCGGGCGCCTGCTGCTGCCGCTCGCGCGCCGCTTCTATCCGCGCGCGAGCGCGGTGATCGCGGTCTCGGCCGGGGTTGCGGACGACCTGCAGCGGCACCTGCGACTGGCACCCGGACGCCTGCAGGTGATCCACAACCCGGTGCTGACCCCCGATCTGCCGGCCCTAGCGGCGGCGCCACCACCGCATCCCTGGTTCGGCGACGGCGGCCTGCCGGTGCTGCTGGCGGCCGGCCGGCTGGCCCCGCAGAAGGACTATCCCACCCTGTTGGAGGCCTTCGCGCGGGTGCGCCGCGTGCGCCCGGCACGGCTGCTGATCCTCGGCGAGGGGCCGCAGCGCGCGGCGCTGGCGGCGCGCATCCAGGCCCTGGGGCTCACGCCCTGGGTGGACCTGCCCGGCTTTACGCCGAATCCGTTCTGCTTCATGCGTGCGGCGCGGCTGTTCGTGCTCGCCTCGGCCTGGGAGGGGCTGCCGGGGGTGCTGATCCAGGCCATGGCCTGTGGCACGCCGGTGGTCAGCACCGATTGCCCGAGCGGTCCGCGCGAGGTGCTCGCCGACGGCGCCTTCGGCGCCCTGGTGCCGGTGGGCGACCCCGCGGCCCTGGCTGCCGCCATCCTTGCCACCTTGGAGCGGCCGCCGGACCCGGCCCGGCTGCGGGCGCGCGCGGCGGACTTCGCGCTGGCCCCGATCAGCCGCCGCTATCTGGACCTGCTCGATCCCGCCATCGATCCCGCCCTCGATCCCGGCCTCGACCCAGACGCATGAGGACCGACCCGGTGGCCCGGCGACCGCTGCGGGTGGTGCACCTGATCACCGGGCTCACCACCGGCGGGGCCGAGATGATGCTGCTGAAGCTGCTCACGGCCACCGATCCGGCGCGCCTGCAGGGGGCGGTGATCGCGCTGGTGGCGGGCGGTGAGCTGGCCGGGCCGATCGCCGACCTCGGGGTGCCGGTGTCCGACCTGGGCCTGCGCCGCGGTGCCCTCGATGCCCGCGCGCTGCCGCGGCTGCTGCGCCAGTTGCGGCAACTGCGTCCGGACCTGCTGCAGACCTGGCTGTATCATGCCGACCTGCTCGGTGCCCTGGCCCGGCCCTGGCTGGGGCAGGTACCGCTGCTGTGGAATCTGCGCCAGAGCAATCTGGATATGGCCAGCTCCAAGCGCGGCACGCGGCTGGTGGTGCGCCTGTGTGCGCCGCTGTCGCATTGGGCCCCGCGGCGCATCCTGTGCTGTTCCGAGCAGACCCGCGCGGTCCACCAGGCGCTGGGCTACAGCGGAGCGCGCATGACGGTGATCCCCAATGGCTTCGATCTCGCCCGCTTCCGGCCGGACCCGGACGCCGCGGCCGATCTGCGCCGCGAACTCGGCCTGCCATTGGCGACGCCGCTGATCGCCACCGCGGCGCGCTTCGACCCGCAGAAGGACCTGCCCAACCTGTTCGCTGCCCTGGCGCGGCTGGCCAGCGCGGTGCCGGCGGTGCGGCTGTTGCTGTGCGGGCCTGCGCAGAGCCCGGACAATCCGGTGTTGCGTGGCTGGATCAGGGCCGCCGGTGTCGATGGGCGGGTGCATCTGCTCGGGCCGCGCCAGGATATCGCGCGCCTCTTCGCCGGCTGCGACCTGGTGGTCTCGGCGGCCGCCTATGGCGAGGGCTTTCCGAATATCATCGGCGAGGCGATGGCCTGTGGGACGCCCTGCGTGGTCACCGCGGTCGGGGATTCAGCGGCCATCGTCGGTGCCACCGGCGCGGTGGTCCCGCCGCGGGATGCGACGGCGCTCGCGGCCGCGCTCCAGCGGTTGCTGCAGCTCGACACGACCGCGCGCGCGCACCTCGGTGCGCAGGCGCGGGCGCGGGTGGCCGCGCACTATGCGCTGCCGGCGATCGCCGCGCGTTACACCGAGGTCTACGAGGCGCTCGCCGCCGGGAGACGCGACTGATGTGTGGGATCTGCGGCCTGTGGCAGCCGGGCGGGGGCGCGCCGGCGGCGCTCGCGGCCAGCGTCGAGGCGATGACCGCGACGCTGGCACACCGCGGCCCCGACGGCAGTGGCACCTGGATCGATGCCGCCGCCGGACTCGCCCTCGGGCATCGCCGGCTCGCCATCCTGGACCTCTCGCCCCAGGGCCGCCAGCCGATGGTCTCGGCCTGCGGGCGCCTGGTGCTCTGCTTCAACGGCGAGATCTACAACCATCGCGCCCTGCGCGCGCGCCTCGACGGGCAGGTCCCCTGGCGCGGTCATTCTGATACCGAGGTGCTGTTACAGGCCCTGGCCGCCTGGGGCATCGAGCAGACGCTGGCCGAGGTCAACGGCATGTTCGCGTTCGCCCTCTGGGACCGGGACACGCGCGCCCTCTATCTCGCCCGCGACCGGCTCGGCGAGAAGCCGCTCTATTATGGGCAGGCCGGCGGCGTCTTCCTGTTCGGCTCCGAACTCAAGGCCCTGCGTGCCCATCCGGCCTGGGAGGGCGCGATCGATCGCGGCGCCCTGGTGCAACTGCTGCGCTTCGGCTACGTGCCGGCGCCGCGCTCGATCCATGCCGGCATCCATAAGCTGCCGGCGGGCAGTTGGCTCCGCCTGGATGCCGCCGCCGCCGCACCGCGCGTGCAGCACTATTGGTCGGCCCGCGCCACCGCGGTCGCCGGGGTCGCCGACCCCTGGCGCGGCAGCGAGGCCGAGGCGCTCGCCGCCCTCGACGACCTGCTGCGCGATGCGGTGGACCTGCGCATGCACGCCGACCGCCCACTGGGGGCCTTCCTCTCCGGCGGCATCGACTCCAGCCTGGTGGTGGCGCTGATGCAGGCGCAATCCAGCCGGCCGGTGCGCACCTTCACCATCGGCTTTCGCGAGGACGGCTTCGACGAGGCGGTGCATGCCCGCGCGGTGGCTGCGCACCTGGGCTGCGACCATACCGAGCTGTATCTGTCCCCGGCCGCCGGGCTCGACCTGCTGCCGGCGCTGCCGCGGCTGTGGGACGAACCGTTCGGCGATTGCTCGCAGATCCCAACCCATCTGGTCGCGGCCATGGCCCGCGAGCACGTCACCGTCTGTCTCTCCGGCGACGGCGGCGATGAACTCTTCGGCGGCTACACCCGTTATCTCTGGGGGCAGACCGCCGGGCGCACCCTGGCGCGCATCCCGCGGCCGCTGCGACGGCTGGCCGGGCGCGGGCTGCGGGCGCTGCCGCCGGCGGCCTGGAACCGGCTGCTGCGCCCGCTTGGCAGCCTGCTGCCGGCGGCCCTGCAGGTGCAGACCCCGGGGGCGCGGCTGCACAAGGTCGCCCTGGTACTGGCCGAGGATGCCCCGGCCGCCCTCTATCGCAGCCTGCTGTCGCATTGGAAAGCGCCAGCCGCCTTGGTGCCGGGGGCCAGCGAGCCACCCTCGTTACTCGATACCGAGGACGGTGCCGGCCTCGGCGACGACCTGCACCTGATGATGCTGCTCGACAGCCTGACCTATCTGCCGGATGACATCCTGGTCAAGGTGGATCGCGCCAGCATGGGCGTCGGGCTGGAGGCGCGGGTGCCGCTGCTCGACCATCGGGTGTTCGAGTTCGCCTGGCGCCTGCCGCGGGCCTGGAAGCTCAGCGCGGGCATCGGCAAGCGCCCGCTGCGCAGCCTGCTCGAGCGCCATGTCCCGCGCGCCCTGATCGACCGGCCCAAGGCCGGCTTCAGCGTCCCCATCGGCGCCTGGCTGCGCGGCCCGCTGCGCGACTGGGCCGAGGGCCTGCTGGCGGCCGAGCGGCTGCGCCGCGAGGGCTTCTTCGCGGTCGCCCCGCTGCGCCAGGCCTGGCAGGAGCATCTAGCCGGGGTGCAGAACTGGGAGTATTGCCTGTGGGACGTGCTGATGTTTCAGGCCTGGCAGGAGACCCTGCCCACCGTGCCGGCAGCGACATGAGCGTCACGCCCCTGCACCCGGAGCCGCCCCCGTCCCAGCCCCCGCAGGTGGCGGCTGGCGCGACCGAGCGCACGCATGGGCAGCCGCCCCGAGTCGCCTTTTTCGTCACCGTCGACTGGTATTTCCACCATCACTACCGCGGCCTGGCGGCAGCGGTGCAGGCGGCCGGCTACCGGGTCGCGGTCATCACTGGAGTCGAGGACCATGGCGAGCGCCTGCGCGCCTGTGGTTTCGAGGTCATCCCCTTCGCGATCAGCCGCCAGGGTATGCACCCGCTGCGGGAACTGGCCGCGGTCTGGCGCCTGTACCGGCTGCTGCGCCGGCTGCGTCCCGAACTGCTGCACTGCATCGCCCAGAAGCCGGTGCTCTACGGCGCGCTGGCGGCACGCCTGGCCGGCACCCCGGCCCTGATCGCCGCCCTGCCGGGCTTCGGCTGGTTGTTCTCGGCACGCGTCTGGCAGGCGCGCCTCGGGCGGCGCCTGGTGCTGCTCGGTTACCGGCTGCTGCTGCGCCGTCCGGGGGCGCAGGTGCTGGTGCAAAACCGCACCGATCAGGCCGAACTGCTCGCCCTGGCCGGGGTGCGGGCGCATCTGATCCCCGGGTCCGGGGTCGATCTTGAGCGCTTCGTGCCCCGTCTACCGGCCCCGGGGCCGGTCACGGTGATGCTGGCCTCGCGCCTGCTGTGGGACAAGGGCGTCGGTGAACTGGTCGCCGCGGCGCGGCTGTTGCGTGCGCGCGGGCTCGCGTTTCGCTGCTGTCTGCTCGGCGCGCCCGATGCCGGCAATCCGGCCTCGGTCAGCGCCGATGAACTGCTAGCTTGGCAGGCGGAGGGGGCGATCGAATGGTGGGGGCGGCGCGAGGACATGCCGGCGGTGCTGGCCCAGGCCCATATCGCCTGTCTGCCGTCCTACTATCGCGAGGGCATCCCCAAGTTCCTGCTCGAAGGGGCCGCCTGCGGGTTGCCGCTGGTGACCACCGACCTGCCCGGCTGCCGCGATGTGGTCGAGCCTGGCGGCAACGGCCTACTGGTGCCCCCGCGCGATGCGCCGGCCCTGGCCGCGGCGCTGGCGACGCTGATCGCCGACCCCGACCTGCGCGCGCGCCTGGGCCGCCGCTCGCGGGCGATTGCCGAGGCACGCTTCGGCGAGGACCGGCTGGCCGCGGAGGTGCTGGCCCTGTATCGGCAACTGTATCCGCACCGGTATCCGCACCGTGCGGCCGCGGGGCGTCGCACTGGCGGCTCGGTCGGCCCGTCGTCGACCGAGCCAGCAACTGGCACTGGGGATGCGGATGGCCGCGAGCGCGACCCTGCGTCGAGACCTTGACCACTCCTACTGGGGTCCAGCGATGAATGACAATGTCACCTATGAAGCGGATTTTGCCGCGTGGGCGCTGCACAGTGCCCGGTTGTTGCGCGAAGGCAAGTTGAGTCAACTGGACATCGAGCATGTCGCCGAGGAGCTGGAGGGAATGGGTGCCAGTGAGCGCCGCGAATTGCTGAATCGACTGCAAGTGCTGCTGGTGCACCTGCTCAAGTACCAGTTCCAGCCCGAGCGCCGCGGCAAAAGTTGGCTGCTCACCATGAACCATCAGCGGACCGCGATCGAGCGCCTGCTGGAGCAATCGCCGAGTCTGCAGCGGCTGCTAGACCCGGTCACCCTGAACCGGGTCTATGAGAAGGCGGTGCGCGATGCAGTCATCGAGGCCGACCTGGACCGGCACCTGTTTCCGGTCACCTGTCCCTACGGTCGCGCGGAGATCCTCGACGCGGACTGGCTGCCGGATGCTTGAGTCTCGCGCCCCGAGAACGCCGAGGCCGTTGCCCACCGTGGCGGCGAGACCTTCGCCATTGACGCAGACCAAGCGCCGGGCCTCGGCCTGATAGGAGCCGCACCGGTCGCCGTCCAGAGGCCTTGATGATGATCCCGACCATCCGCCGGTGAGCCCTGCGTCGTCAGGGCTTCCAGCCCTGACGGCGTCAGGCCAGGATGGCCTGACTACGCAGTCGGCCGCGTACTTGGTCGGAGTTCAGATCAAGGCCGCACCCGGCCAGACACTCCAACGATCGTCGATGCCGTAGCGGTGGATTTCGCCGCGCTCATCCGCCATGGCCGCCCCATCAGCCCGACATCAGCCCGTCACGCGGGCGGCGCTGAACGACGGGCATTCTGCGCTGACAGCATCTCGTCGACGACGGTGAAGAAATCCTGCCGCGGCCTCCAGGACAATTCCGCCCGCAGCCGGTCAGCGCGATAGCAGGCCGAGCCGCACAGACGGGTGAGCGCCAGTGATGAATACGGCATCGGCCTGCCGAGCGCCTGACCCAGCAGATCGCCGGCCCGTGCGCCCGCCGTGAGCAGCCACATCGGCAGCGACCAGGATGGCGGCCTGCGACCGAATGCCTGACAGATGGCCAGATACAGTGCCCGGGTCGAATAGTCCACCCCGTCCGCAACGATATACACGCGTGCATTGGCCGCGTCGGTCGTCATCGCCAACCAGGCGGCATCGGCCAGATCGGCCACCGAGACCATCGAGCGCCGGTTATGCGACTCTGGCAATGGTGGGAATCGACCGCAGGCCACTGCGTCGAGCATCCGGCGGAGATTGCCTTTGACGCCAGGACCGTAGACCAGGGTCGGGCGCAAGACGCTTGCGTGCAGCCCCTCGCGCGCGGCCGCCAAGACCACTTGCTCCGCGGCCCGTTTGGATTGACCGTAGGCATCGGCTGGCGGCGCATCCCAGGTCTCGTCGACACAATCATCGCCCGGTTCCGCCGCCGCCTTGACGCTACTGAAGTAGATGAAGCGGCCAACGCCGGCAGCCTTGGCCGCATCGAGGAGCAGACGCGTGCCGTCGACATTCACTCGACGGTAGAGGGATTCCTCGGTACTGCATTGGTCTGGCAGATGGGCAAGTCCCGCCAAGTGGAAGATCCCGTCGACACCGCGACAGACACCGGTCGGCAAGCTGCCACTGCCCAGATCGCAGACGCATCGCTCATGCCAGGGACCCGCGGCATCATGATGCAGCAGCGCCCGCACCCGGCAGCCTCGCTCGGTCAGCAGCCGGCACAGCGCACGGCCAACGAACCCATTCGCACCAGAGACCAGATAGAGTAACATCGCGATTAGCCCGATGCCGGGCACCTAAGCCAATTCTCGACCCTGATCATAACTCCATGTACACCCAGAGCGTGCCCGGCGTGACCAACGGCACCAGGGAGGGCGCCTCGGATGCCGGCGGTCATCGTCGGCGCGGCGACAGGGGGAGCGGCCCACGCATGATGAACGGTGCGAAAACCGTCGGCTGCGTGGCAGCAGAAGCGCCTGGCGGCGAGGCGCTGAATGTTTGTGCGTTGGTCGAGGGTGGAGGCCAGTGGCGTTTCCAACCCGCAGGCTGCTCGGCGCCATCTCGAGCGCTGCGCTTCCCTGATGCCAGCCCGAACTGCGCCCTTGACTGATTGAAAATGGACACTACTGCAGCTGGCGCTTTAGGCGTTGAGGATGAGCGTATCCTCATCATCGGGGCCGGTGTCTCCGGGCTCGCGCTAGCCTGGCTTCTATCGGAAATGGGCAGGCGTGTGACGGTGCTGGAGGCGGCGCCGCGCATCGGAGGTCTCGCCCGCAGTTTCAATTGGCACGATCTACCTTGCGACATTGCGCCGCATCGGCTGTATACGCATGACCAACCCGTTCTTCGCGCTATCCAAGAACTCGTGCCGCTGCGGGAATTCCAGCGTAACAGCAGGATCCTCATGCGCGACAAGCATATTCAGGATCCAATCAATCCAATCGAGCTGATCCTGCGCTTTCCGCCCCAGGTCGGTTTGAAGCTGGTTTGGGGCTTTATCAACCGCCCCAAGTTGCTTGAAGATTCTTTCGAGGCCATGGCCCTGAACCGCTATGGGCGCGGCCTTTACGACTTCTTTTTCGAGCCATATACCAAGAAGATGTTTGGGGTGCCGCCTGGGCAGATCTCTCCCAATTGGGGGCGCGAGAAGCTCCGCTCGTCCGGCCTGCTGGATGCACTGCAGCGCCAGTCGAAGACCTTTTTCAACAGCTTTTGGTATCCCAAACAGGGCGGCTACGGCAGCATCTGCGATGCTATGGCGGCACGTATCCGTGGTGAAATCATGCTTGCGACGCCGGTCACTGCCGTCGAGTACCATAACAATCGTATCACCGGCGTGCGCTACCGTGTTGATGGTGCGGAGCAGCACCTGGCCTGCGACCGGCTCTTCTCCAGCATACCGGCGACGGTGCTCGCGCGGATGCTTGGTGGCCAGCTGCAGCTCCGCTTCAAGCGAGTCCAGCTTGTCTATCTGCATATTTCCAAGCCCTTTGTGATGCCCTACCAATGGGTCTACTGGGGTGATGGCGACGTGGTGATCAACCGGATGGCGGAGTTCAAACATTTTCATCCGGACCTGCCACATACCGATCGCACTGTACTGTGTGCGGAAGTGACAGTTGAAACCGATCAACCACTAGAGGGCGTGCAGCGTGCGCTGGAACGCTACCATTTGGTTCAGCGAGAGGAGGTGTTGGACAGCATGATCCTCACCGAGCGCTGCGGTTATCCAGTTTATGATCGCGGGTTCGAGGATGCCAAGCAGCAAGCTAGAAACCTGTTTGGGCGCTTTGCCAACCTGCACTGTGTCGGCCGTAATGCCGAGTTCCGCCATATCGAGACGGATGAGGATATCGCCTCTGCCGCTGACTGCCTGCGCCGCATCTACGGAGCTGATGCCGTGCGCCTTGCCAAATGAAGCAGCTTGTGCATCTCGCCGTCGCGGGTTCCGTGACGGCGTTGACACTGATTTATTCCCTATGGGGCGCTGACCTGCGGTCATTCGGGCAGACCCTAATTGGCGGTAATCTCCTGGTGCTGCCGCCCTACCTCATGGTACTGGGCGTCTTTTTTGTGAGCAACGCCCACCGCTGGGGGCTGGTGCTCCGACCCTTCGGGCGATTTACAGTCCAAGAGTTGTTACCATCGATGATGATTGGCTTCGCCGCCAACAATGTGCTGCCGCTGCGTCTTGGTGAGCTGATTCGTGCCGACCTGTTGGCGCGGGATGCTGGCCTGTCCAGGAGCGGCGTAATGATGAGCCTGGCATTGGAGCGACTGCTTGATCTAATCGGTATCCTGGTGGTCTATGCGGCGGCGCTGGCACTGGTGCCGACGGCGCCGGCAGGCTTCCGCGCCCTCGCTTGGTTCGCCAGCATTGCGATCATGGGGCTGGGCGCGGTGCTGGCGATGTTTGTGCTTCTGCCGCGACGGCTGGATACCCCAACAAGATCGCTGTCCAGCTGGGTGCCGTCAGCGATTGGTCGCCGCTGCGTTATCTATCTTGAGCAATTCCGGCAGGGTCTGTGCGCAGTGCGCAATCCTGCTACCGCGGCGCTGCTCATTCTCTACTCCATCGGCCGCTGGCTCCTGGCCGTCGTCCTCGCCTGGCTCGCCATCTACGCCTATGCTGGTGTGGTGCCGGTACCAATTGTCATGCTCACCATCGGTGTCACCGCCTTCGCCGTAGCGCTGCCAAGTGCGCCGGGATTCGTGGGGCCGATTCAGGCGGCCTTTGTCTTCGCGCTAACGCCCTTCGGCATCGACCAAGAGGCCGCATTGGCTGCGAGTGTCCTATTCCTTCTGGGTCACTGGATCCCGGTGACCGCATTCGGCGCCATTTTCTTTGTGGGCCGGCATCTCACCTTCCGCAAGCTGGCAGCGTGTGCCGAGGCTGCAGCGGATGCACCAACAGCCCCCCCGGCATAACCAAGCCTTCCATCGGTACCCAACACCAATGTCTGCCCATGACGCCCGGCTATTTGCGGTCACCGTCATGGTGCTGTTGGTCTTGCGGTTCGCGCTCTTGCTGTTGCTGTGGGCGGTTGGAGGCGAACCGTTGCAGCCAGATTCATCCCTTTACCTGCAGCTCGCGGTGGGCCTTGTCGAGCATGGTTGGTTCTCTTCCAGTTTGGACTTGTATCGTCCAGAGGTCTTTCGCACGCCGGGCTACCCTGCCTATTTAGGTTTTTTCCAGTGGTTGGGGCTCGGTGACCGCTTCTGGCCGCTCCTCGTGCAGGAGTTGCTGTATCTCGCCACCGTCGGCGTGTACTACATCGGCACGCGGTCGCTGTTGGACTCCGGCCTTGCGCGCGCGGTGGTGGTTTTCCTGCTCGTCGAACCAGGCGGTATCGGCTACCCAAAGCTGATCCTGAGCGATACTCTAAACTTGGTAATGATCGTACCGGCCGTCTTTGCTGTAGGCTGGCACCTCAAGACCGGCCGTTGGAATTGGCTTCTGCTGGCGGGTTTGCTGCTGGGTGCTGTCGTCTGGGTGCGCCCAGCAAACTTTTTACTGCCCGTGGTGTTCGCGCCGGTGCTGCTTGTTGCAAGCGGCTTTGGGCGCACCGGCTGCATCCGTGCGGCGTTGCTGGTGCTCGTGGCAGCGTTGACGCTGAGTCCCTGGCTTGCCCGCAACCAGATCGTGTTCGGCACGCCCTACTTATCCGGGCAGGCCAGCAATATGTTCCTAAATTACCACTTACCTTATGTGTGGGAGGTTGCGCGCGGCCTGCGTTTTCAGGAAGGCCAGCGGGAAGCCGCCGTACTCGCTGAGCAGGCCTTCTTCGCCGCCGAGAGTAAACGGGATGGCCCGTTGAATACCGTTGAGCGCTTCCGCCTGCAGCAGCAGGCAGCCCTTGACGCGCTGCTTCAGTACCCGGTTGTTTACGCACAGACCTGGGTCATCGGTATGCTCAAGACCCTGCTCGGCCCTGGCATGCTCGATGCCTACGCGGCCTTCGGTTACCAGTCGGAACGGGTGCGCTTTGCAGCCCTTGACGAGGTTTCGTTCGCACACAAGGTGCGAAGTTTTCTGGAGTATCTTGACTGGGTAGTACTCGCAGAGGTAGCACTGCGTGCCGGTCTGCTCCTGCTTGCCTTGGTAGGCGCAGTGGTGATCATGCGCGCGGGCAGTCCTTTCCTCTGGATCATCATGCTGTTGAGCGCCTACACGATAGTCGTACCCGGACCAATGGGCCTTGCACGGCTGCGATTTGCAGCGGAAGGATTCTTGTTCCTGCAGGCGTGGATCGGGCTGCGCTGTTTGCTGCAGCGATCGGCCAGATGGCGGACCCTAGCGTCTGTGCCCAACAAATAGCGGCGGGTGATGCTGGTCCGGCGGACTGGTAGAGCTTCAGCTGAGACTTGCTGGCGGATTGTCTTTACACCCGGATGCTGCGATACCGGGCGGCGTTGCTCCTCGGCATCTCGCAATCTTTGCCATCAGCGGTCTTCGCCGCCCGCGTCTGCGGTGCGTTCTGGCCGGAGCATGTCGGCGTAAAGCGCCAGCGTCGCCTGTTCCACCTTCTCGGTGCCGAAGTTACGCTCCGCCAGCCGCCGGCTCGCGGCACCGAAGCGCTGTCGCAGCGCAGCGTCCTTGATCAAACGCGACAGGGCCTCAGCCAGCGCCTGCCCGTCCCGTGGCCGAACTAGCAGGCCATTCTCGCCGGGGATGACCACTTCCCGGCAGCCGGGAACATCTGTGGTGACGATCGGCCTGCCCGCGGCCAGCGCTTCCAGCAGTGATTTTGGTAGCCCTTCGCGGTAAGAGGGCAGCGCGACGACATGACAACCGGCCAGCAGCCCCGGCACGTCTTCCTGGTGTCCGAGCCAGTCGATGACGCCTTCCGACTTCCAGGCGCGCAGTTGGATCTCGTCGATACAGGCACGGTTATCCTGGTCGATGCGCCCCACCAGCACGAAATCAGCCTCAACGCCGCGTCGCCGTAGTAGCCGGGCGGCCTCGACAAACTCGCCAACGCCTTTATCCCAGAGCATTCGTGCGATCAGCAATACCCGCGGGCGGCCAGGCGGCTCCGGCGCCGGTGTGAACCGCCTGATGTCGACCCCCGCACCGCGAATCAGCACCGCATCGCGCTCGCGGACCAGTCCGTCGGCGATAGCCGTGGCGCGATCGTCGCTATTCTCGAACACCACGCGACTCCCAGGCGGATTGAGCAGCGCTCGCAACGCCAACAGCACCAGTGGTCGCAGCGCTCGCGCAAGCAGGGATGGGGACGAGAACACGAAGCCCATGCCCACTGGCGCGTTTAGGATACCGCGCAAGCCGCTGATGCGAGCCGCCAGCGAGCCGTAGACGATGGGCTTCAGCGCGATCTGGTGCACCAGGTCCGGGCGACGCGTGCGGTAGATCTGCACGAGTTGTTGGATCGCTTGCAGCTCGGTCAGTGGATTGAGGCCCTTGCGGCGAACCCGCCAGTGGATCGGCACGAGTCCGGCGGCGCGCAACCGCGCGTCCTCGGTGTCCAGGTGCGTCACTACGAGCACCTCGTATCCCGCCTGCCGTGCGGCGAGTGCGCGGTTCAGGTAATGTGACGAAAAGAACCAGTCGACGGTGACCAAGAACAGGAGCCGAACCCGCTTCCCCTCCGGTGCCGGATCTGCAACCGCTGCGAACGACGTCTCCGCGGCCGGCCCAACCGCTGCAACCTGCTTGTTCATTGCTCGTGAGTCGCGGCCTCGGCGAGCAGCGCGGCCAACTGCGGGCCCCGGATCTGCAACGAGTAGCGTGCCTCAACCTTCGCGCGACCAGCGCGACCGAAGCTTCGGCGCAGCGCAGCATCACCAGCCAGCGTGCGCAGGGACGTGAGCCATTGTGCGTCGTTGGCAGCGAGCAGGCCCACGTCAGGGCTGACGATATCGGCATTCACGCCGACCGGTGAAGCGATGACGGGCTTACCGCAGGCCATGTACTGGATCAGCTTATAGCCGCACTTGCCGCGTTCCCAGGGACCATCCGTGAGCGGCATGATGCCCAGATGCAGGGTGGCCAGCAGTGCGGCCTCCGTGTCGGCGGCCCAGTCGTGAAACTCAAGCGGCACGTCCACCACGGGAATGTCGCGGGCACCGACCACAACCAGCCGGAGTGCGCGCTCGCGGGCGAGCCGGCGCAGAGGTTTCCGCACCAAACCGAGGTAGTGCGCTGTGGAGGGCGAGCCGATCCAGCCGATGCGCAGCTCGTCGCCAGTCGGCTCGGCAGTCATGGCGTGCTGTTGTATGTCTACCACCGTAGGCAGCTCCCGGACATCCCCTGCACCGGCGCTGCGAGCATAGTCGGCCAGGTAAGCGTTGCCCGCCGTGACCATGCGGGCGCCGCGCAGCAGCGGCACCAAACGTCGGCTGAACAGGGCGCGGACGAGCGGGGATGGATGCAGGTCGTAGCGATGAAAAGTCGCGTCATCGTAATCCAGGACATACGGCACGCCGAGGCGCGGCAGGAAACCGTCTACACCCCCCGGCAGGAAGGGAAAGAGTTCTTTCTCGATCCATAGCAGACGGTAGCGGCGCAGCCCGAACAGGGTGCGCAGGCGCCGACCAAAGGCTCGCAGAACGTCGTTGCGGTGAGCACGGCCATCAGTGTAGAGCTGGCGCAGATAAACGTCGTCGAAAAAAGAACTGACCTCGACAGCGAACCCTGCCTGCTCCAACCAGGGCCGATATGTCATCAGCCGCACTCGGCTACTCGAGCCGAGCGCGCCGTGGCGGGTCAGCAGGAGCAAGCGCGCACCTTGATTCATAACGCTCCACCACGGCCACGCAGCCCGTGCCAGAGCCCGCGGGTCATCATTTCGAGGTATCGCCGACGCGGCGGCACGAAGGCTGGAAAGACCAGATAGCGCTTGAGCATCTGCAGCGCGATAGCCAGCTTCCAGGCGGCCGGCACATAGCCTTGCCGAAATAACCAGATGGCGTTGCGATAGAAATAGTAGTTGCGCAGTGGACTGTGGGTGGCCAGCATGCGGCCCAGCACGCGCTTCGGTTGTTCGCCGAGGCTGTGCGAGAGCTTCGCGGCGCACACACCATAGGCGCGAAAGCCATGCGCCCGAGCGCGAAAGCACCATTCGATATCCACCAAATCGATGAACAGCGATTCAAGCATGCCGCCAACGGCATCGATTGTCGCCAACGGGATCAAGGCCCCAGAGGCGATGGCCGTGGTGATCTCTGGAGTACCCCGATTCCCGGTGCAGCCGAACCAGCGCGGGCGGCCGTCCACTAAGTGCATGAACGGGATCTGCGCGGTCTGCCGTGCGTCAACGTATGAGGGTGCGACCAGGGCCAGGCGCACGCCGTTGGCAACGAGACAGCGGGCTGCAGTGATCAGTTGTGTGACCATGTCCGGGGCTGGCTCGCTGTCTTGATCGCACAGCAACACATAGTCTGCATGCTGCTCACGTGCCCACTGGATGCCCCTGTTCTGCGCCGCCGCGATGCCGCGGTTCTCGCCGAGCCGTATCCAATAGATGGCGTTCTCCAGGGCTGCGGGCAGTTCGATTGCGGCGTCATTGCACGAGCCGTTGTCCACGATCACCAGTGCAGCGACCTGTGGCGCTAGCGTTGCCAGTACCGTGTTGATAGCTTGGGGCTGGGGCTCGAAGGTGACCACCACTGCGATGACGCGCTCGATGCCGCCAGGGCAGGTCGAAGCCGCTGATATGGAGCCTCCCAGGCTCCCGCTCATCGGCTGGCGGCCGGCTCCGCCGCTGTCACCGAAGCGGCCCGCCGCCGGTACCAACGCTTCCCAAAGGAACGAGAACACCGCATCGTTTTCGAGCCTGGCAGAAATAACTGGTATCAAAAGTGCCTTTGGGGGAACGACTGATCGGTCGCCTGATTTCGCTGTCCTCAAGCTGTTTGGTCTGATCTTCCTGGCCTGATGCCGGTTCTTCTGCAGACCCTGTTATCGCAGCTTGCGCTGACTGCACCGCTGTCGCCGACACGTTCCTTCGCGCCGCCCAGCGGATCTCCCAAGACTCGTGACGAGTCAGCGGACCCCTTAGCATATCGCATTTTGGTTGCCGTTCAGCAGACCTTGTCAAACAACCGGTTGTCGGCGTAGCCTGGAGGCTTGTTGTCTGATCCGCGCGGCGCCACCGCATCGAGGCAGGGTCCGCCGACGGACGTTTCGACCGGATGCGCGCGTTGGTCGGCGGGCAGGCGACGGTGATCGGCGGCTGTACCGGCTGTACCAATGGATGCCGACCGAAGAGCGACGCCAAATTCCCAGACAGCCAAGCCCCCAGCCAGCCGCCGCTGCTAGGCCCATGTGCAGCGGATCCGGTTGCGCGCTCGCGGCGCGAAGTTGGACAGCGGGGTACTCGCATTCAGCCGTGGTGTCTGCTGCGTCAACCCGGGCTCGTCGAGCAGCGGGATGCGCGCGATGCTATCGGCTCGACACGGTCCGCGATCGTCGACGTAGCTGCGCGAAGTGCCCCACCCGCCCTGCGAGTGCCCTGAGATGCAAGCGCATCGCGATGTCATCCAGTATCGTGCTGGCGGCTGTCAGCCGCGCCCGCTTCCGCCGGCAACTCAGCAGTGTGCCCGCGCTGGTCGCCGCACCCGGGCAGGTTGCCACGAGCATTTCGGCCCCCGGGGGTCTCTCCGCGCGGGTTCCAGGTTGTTGCCCGATCGGCGCATCCGCGCCCCCGCGGCATGCCTGCCGGTTGACCGGCGAGCGCTCCGATCGTCTTGGTGCTGTCTACAATGCCCAGGCGCTGAACGCTTGCAGGCGCTGGTCCCGGCCTTCCAGGATGGCCCAGCCTTGCCGGCGATGGAGTCGTTGAATCGCTATCCATCGGCCACCCGAGGGCACATGGTCTCGCTGTCTCCCCAAGCGCCAGCATCCATCCGCTGCCATGGGGGCGCTGCTCCCCGAGCCGCCGCCGACTGTAAGATGCTGGGTCTCCGGACGAGTTTCGGTACCCGAAGGCATGCGCAATGCGCCCCGCATTCTCTCATTCTCTGATTAGGACCGCTCCGTGCTGCGCGTACTGATCATTGCTCATGCCCACCCGGATTTCTCGCATGGCGGGGCCGAAATCGCCGCCTATCAACTGTTCGAGCATCTCCGGAAATCAGCGGAGTGCGATGCTTGGTTTCTGGCCTGTCATCAGCATCCCGGCTTCGCCCGACCCGGCGCGGCCTTCGCCATACGCAGCAAGGACCAGCGCGAGATCCTGTATGATCAGAGCACTGATTACTTCGATTTCTCGGCCAGCAACCTGCGCTTTCTCGCCTTCGATCTACCTGCACTGCTGCGCGAGATCCGACCTGATGTCGTGCATTTCCATCACTACGTCAACGTCGGTGTCGAGACCTTCCGCGTTGTCCGCAACGAGCTGCCAACGGCTCGAATCCTTCTGACGCTGCATGAGTTCCTGGCGATCTGCAATCGCCAGGGTCAGATGCTCAAGACGAATGGCAGGCTGTGCGAGCGCGCTCACCCTCAGGATTGTCACCTGTGCATGCCGGAACGCCCACCCCCGGATTACTTTTTGCGTGAGCGCTACATCAAAAGCCTGTTCTCCGAGGTCGATCACTTCATCTCGCCGAGCGAGTTCTTGAAGGCCCGCTACGCCGCCTGGGGATTGGCCGCTGAGCGTATCTTCGTAATCGAGAACGGGCAACCCGCCGATGTCATCGCGCCGCGGCGAGACAGCGGCTCCGCAATACAAGTGTTCGGCCATTTCGGACAAATCACGCCCTATAAGGGTGTCGATGTCCTGCTCGCTGCCTTTGCGCGCCTGCCTGCCAGAACGAGGCAGCGCTGCCGGCTCCAGTTACACGGGGGTGGGCACCACGGCTTCCCCGGCACCTTCGCCAGACGCATCGAGCAGGCCATCGCTGCGGGGCCACAGGAGCTGATCTATCGGGGGCCTTACCAGCCCCAGGATCTGCCTCGGCGTATGGCAGGTGTGGATTGGGTGATCGTCCCTTCCTTGTGGTGGGAGAATTCGCCGATGGTGATCCAGGAGGCCTTTCGGCACGGGCGCCCGGTGATCTGCAGCAATATTGGCGGGATGGCAGAGAAAGTTCGCGATGGGGTGGACGGTGTGCATTTCGCGGTGGGCGATCCGGACGCACTGTGTTCTGTCCTGTGTCGCATCATCGACAATCCGGCCCTACTGGACCAGCTTCAAGCCGGTATTGCACCACCACCGACCATCGCCGCCACGGCACGGCAATGCCTGAGTCTTTACCGCGGCGACCGCTGATTCCGCCCGCGCTATTCGGCATCCGATGGAGACGGCTTGTGTTCGCCGTCTACCACGCGCTCCGTGCCCGCGCGCTTGCCATGCTCCGGCGGCGTGCGACACCTGTTTGGGATGACCCTCTGCACCCACATTGCCCACGTCTCGTTTATTCCGACCAGCGCGCGCCCGGGCGAATTTGGGTCATCGCCGCACATGAGCGCCAGGACCTTGTGCGTGCCGCGTTGGCGGAATTGAGTGGTCGACCACGGGCACAACGGCCGCACCTCATCATCGTGGCCTGTGACCCAGCATCCCGTGAAGACCTGGCCATTCGTGCCCAAGACTGGCGCAGCATCTTCGACGTGGGATTTGAGGTCTGGCTACCAGATGAGCCGCCGGCGCCAGCGCATCTCGCCAGCTTCTGCCTGCGGCTGACCCATCGCAACGCCGTCTTATTGAGCCCGGCAGAGGCGCTGTTTGCGCAGCCAGACTGGGTCGACGACGCCTTCCGCTTTTCGCACTGCAGCTCGACGCAGCCGATCGAGTGCTCGCCCGGTGATGTGAATCTGAACTTGGCAGATCGCGTGCCTGTGTTGGTGTGGCGCCAAGGGGCGGCGACCGAGCGATCCGGCGCAGCGGCATTCAGCCCGGTGCGAATGGGCCCAGCCCCGGCAGCATGGGCGCCGATTACCATCGCGCGGCTGCCGGCGCTGACCTCCCAAGTCGGAGGTTTCAGGGTCCAAGGTTGGCTCTATCGTCACCAGGGGTTGATTCTCGATATTGCTGCCTGGATGCTTCTGCTGGCCGGGCTGCCCCGCCCGCCTGCCAATGTCGAGGTAACCGCCTGCTTCGCCATCCCAGACGTCGGCCTTTTTCTTGCCGGATCGATAATCGATCCGGTTCGGGCCATCAAGCGAATTGCTGTTAAACGCTGGTCCGACGGGGGCGAGATCGACCTCAGCGCATTTTGGAGCCGGGTTCCCGAGCCAAAGCTCGATCGACTGTATCGGCAGTACCATGTGCCGCAATCGCCGCGGGGCTTCGTCGCACTCATTCCTATTAGCGCGTTCGGCACAACAGTGCCAACGCCGGTCCTTGATCTGGATGTACTGTACCAGGATAACCGCTGCCGGCGACGCCGCATCCCGGTAAGCCCGCTGACACCGGGTGTCGAGTCGGTGCGCACGCTGCTCGCCGCGTTCAGCCCGGACAGGATCAGGCTACGCGAATTCATGTTGCGGCAGGTCGCACAACCAGTGGAGCGGTTGTGGCGCGCACCTAATCAAGGACGCCCTAGGTTGGGCGCGGGCTCGGACACGGGCTCGGACACGGTTCGGCCTGATGTCGTTTGCCGCATCGGGGCCTTGGGAGATGCCCCGCGGGTGTCGATTATCATCCCCGTGTATGGGCGGTGGGACTTCATGCGCTATCAGATGGAGAGCTTTCGGAAGGATAGCAGCCTGCGCGACGTCGAGTGGATCTATGTGCTCGATGACCCCCGTATCGCCACCGAGATGATCGCCTCGGCGGAGGCCCTCCATGCGGTGTTCGGCATAGCGTTCACACTGCTGTACCCTCAGCGCAACCTCGGCTTCTCCGGGGCATGTAACCGAGGGGCTGCCGCTGCCCGTGGTGACCTACTATTGTTGATGAACTCGGACGTCTTCGCAGTCGGTGATGGGTGGATCGAGCCAATGCTCGATGCGCTTCACGACGACGTCGCGGCGGTCGGCGCGCGCCTGCTCTATGAGGACCACGCGGTCCAACATGCCGGCGTCGCGTTGGAGCCTTTCGGTCCATGGGACGATCTGTGCATTCTCACCCACCCTGGCAAGGGCCTGCCGGACCGGCTGCTCCCAGCGGTGCCTCGCGCGAGCGCGGGCGCTGGCGCGACTGCCGCGTGCTTGCTGTTGCGGCGTGCGGACTATGAGGGCCTCGGCGGGCTCTGCGAGGACTTCGTGATCGGCGATTTTGAGGACGGTGACCTTTGTGCGCGGCTGCGCAGAGCCGGTCAACGCACCGTCATCACCGCGGAGGCACGGCTTTACCACCTCGAGCGGCAGTCTATCGGCTCGATGAACGAGGCTGGCCAGCATGGGATGCTGACGTTGTACAACTGCTGGCTCTTCAATCGCAGAATCGATGCGGACGTCCGGGGATGTTCGCTGCACAGACAGGCCGCCGCGAAGGCGGACTAAGCCCGACCCGGCGCCGATATGCCCGCAGGAACGGCGCAGCGCAGTACAATGACACGAACTCGGCGACTAGCCGGAAAGCATTCCGCGGGAGCTACGTGCCGGCGTCAGGGCTGCCCAACCGACGGTGATCGGGAGTACCGGGTAACGGATGAACCGTTTACTGACGTTGACGCTTCGCTCATTCCCGGTGTAAGCTCGCATGCTAACCAAGGAGTATCCCTGGCCTGATGCTTAACCGCGACAGGCGGTCTGTTCGTATGCTCGCAGCCCTTATGTCAACCATGGCGACCTCGGATTTGCAATGCAATCGCAAGTGACCACGAGCAAGCCCGAACGCCGACAGCAACGGGATCTGCTACCCCAGGGAAACGGCTTGGCACGGCTCCCGCGAGCGCTGCGGGACATCGCCGAGGGCTGGGGCCAGTATCAACTCTGGCTCACGATGGCGATGCAGGACATTCGTAAGCGTTATCGTCGCTCCAAGATCGGCCCATTCTGGTTGACCCTCTCGATGGGCATCATGGTCGGGGCGTTGGGCCTACTATACGGGACCTTGTTCAAGCTCGATGTCTCCGAGTTTCTGCCTTATGTGGCCGCTGGTTTTGTCATCTGGGGTCTGCTGTCCGGCCTGGTGCAGGATGGGGCCGTGACCTTTATTACCGCTGAAGGTCTGGTCAAGCAATTACCCGTCCCTTTGTCGACGCATGTCTATCGGGATGTCTGTAGGAACCTGCTAATCTTCTTCCATAACATCTGGGTGTATGTGGCGATCAGTCTGTGGTTCGGCAGCTTTCCCGGTCTGGTCGGCTTACTGGCGCTGCTCGGGATCGCTGCGATCGCGGTGAATGCATTGTGGATTGGACTACTGCTTGGCCTTTTAAGCGCGCGGTTTCGCGATATTCCGCAGATCGTGGCTAGCGTCGTACAGGTGACCTTTTTTATCACCCCAATCATCTGGAAGGCGGACATGCTGCCCGAGCGTGCGGTCGTCTTGGTTTGGAATCCCTTCTATCACTTCCTGGAGGTCGCGCGGGCCCCCCTGCTTGGGGACGTCCCGACGCCACTGAACTGGCTCGCGGTGATGCTGATGACAGCAAGCGGGTGGCTGGTCACCCTAGTGATCTTTGCCAGGTACCGCTGGCGTATAGCGTACTGGGTATAGGGGTATCATGGTATCAATCGAGCTTAGCAACGTCTCCGTCGCCTTCCCGGTCTTTAGCGCGACCCATCGCTCCCTCAAGATGTCGCTGCTCGGGGGGCGTACCGGCGGCACCGTAGGAACCGATGCGACAGGCGCTGGCGGCACGGTCGTGCGAGCGTTGGACCAGGTTTCGTTGCGGCTCCAACATGGTGACCGGCTCGGTCTGGTCGGGCACAATGGGGCTGGCAAGACAACACTGCTGCGGGTGCTCGCGCGCATTTACGAGCCTGCGGTCGGCTCGGTGCAGATCCAGGGAGATGTCGCGCCGTTGTTCGACGTCAACCTCGGCATGGATATGGATGCGACTGGCTATGACAATATACTGTTCCGTGGCCTCTTTTTGGGGTTAACAAAGCGTCAAGTGGAGGCGCGCATGCAGGAGATCGCGGAATTTACGGAGCTAGGCCAGTTTCTGGACATGCCCATCCGTACATACTCCAATGGCATGCGCCTGAGGCTGGCCTTCGCAGTTTCCACATCCATTGATCCGGAGATCCTATTGCTTGACGAGGGTATCGGCGCGGGGGATGCGGCCTTTCTTGTAAAGGCCAAGACCCGTCTGCGCGCATTCGCCGAGCGCGCTGGAATCATCGTGCTCGCCTCGCATTCCAGCTACCTGATTAGAGAGATGTGTGATCAGGCGGCACTGATGGAGCAGGGTCGTATCCTGGCCGTGGGCGGTGTCGAAGAGATTCTTGAGCAATATCAAGCGCGAGTTGATGGCCAACTAGTCGGGGCATAAACGCAAGCCAAGGGCAGACATGCTGGGTTCCGCTGGTTGCCACGATTCGGACATCGAGCCCATTCCCGTCACCGGCAAGTGCAATTGCGACGCTTCACTCTGCGCAAGCGCACCGAGCGATCTTCGCCAACTGTCTCGCCATTCGATTTCTCCGGTCGCCGCGTTGGCATGACGGTTTCCGGCAATTGCTAAAGATCAGCGGTGTTGAAGCATCTGGTAGCTACGAATGAATAGCGTCAGCCCGATTCACAAGCCGGTTTGTCGTTCCCCTTCAGGACGGCGAGTCGAGTCTCTGTTCCCGACAACGAGATTGGTGGCAATGCTGCTGGTTGTCTGTCAGCTTGTCTGGCCCATTGTTGCCATTGCGCAGGAGCTTGGTCCAGTCGGCATCCACAATGCTGGGAGGGCGGTCGAGGCAGGAAGGATGGATTCTCTCAACGCCGAGTTGCAGGGCGCGCAGCCGCTCACACCGCCTGAGGTCGAGATGCCGTTGATGATATTCGAACGCGGGGAGTGGGATGAGCACCCCGAGGACGCGCTGCCGGGCTATGCGCCGGGCTGGCAACCCGGTGCTGGGCCAATGCCGGACCCGCGGGACAGTTTCAGCGTCGATAGAGATCAGCGTTTCTTTGCCATGGCTACCGAGGATCTTCCATCCAGCACCTTCGGCAGTGCCCCCTCGAATCCGCGGGATGGCCCGTATCCGCCCTACCAGCGTTGGACCTGGTTCGGGCGCTACCTGACGTATCCGATCAGCACCATTGGCCGCCTCTTCATCGATACCAACGGAGACGGTAGGCGGAACGCAAGTTGTACCGCCTCGGTGATCAGCGAGCGCACGATAGCGACCGCCGGCCACTGTCTTAAGAATGGGCCCGGTAGGTGGTATAGCGGCTTTCTCTTCTGTCCTTCCTACAACGCGTCGGGCATCAATCCAGCCCGTGGATGCTGGGAGTGGAGTGACGCATTCGTTTCCCCAGGATGGGCGTCAGCAGGCGAAATCGACCGCGATTTTGGCTGTATCGTCACTAGCCCGATTGGGACCGAGTTCAACGCCACCCTGGGGTCGCAGACGGGCTGGACCGGAAGGGCTTGGAATTGGCCATCTCGGCAGCCGACGTTCGTATTCGGCTATCCCGGTAACGACGGCTTTCCCGGATACCACATCATCGCTGGCTCTTCGGTCGAGTGGTATGAGGTGAACGTCACCCCTGGGGATGGGCAAGTGTCGAAATATATTGGTGGCGATCAGCATTCTGGTAACAGTGGGGGACCATGGTGGCTGAGCCTGGCGCATCGCGAGGCGGAATGGCCGGCAGTCGACAGCGATCCCGATACCGACCCTTTTCAAGTCAACAGTCCGGGTGCAGGCTTTCCCTATCTCAACGGCGTCTACAGTCACAAGCGGTGCGCCGGACGTAGCTGCGGCTCTCCACCGGGGGCGAACAATGGGCTGTTTTGGAACGAGATGGGGGCGGCGCAGTTTCGGAGTACACCTGAAGATCCTGGGGAGTCCGAGGATGTGTTTTCCAGTTGCTTTGACCTCGAATAATAGCCTGGCCGATGTGCCCTGGATGTGCTGAGTGGCTAGTCGCTGGCCTTGTCAGCAGGTCGCATCTCGCCGACGGCAAAATCATGGACATTGGTGATGCGGCGTTCCAGGAGTTGGTCTTGCGAGCCGGTTCGCGCTTCGATCTGTGGGCGAATGCGGTGGTTCGAGCGAATGCTCGCACGATCTTGGAGATCGGGGTGTGGAAAGGCGATTTTGCGAAGGAGTTGCTCATGCGCTGCCCAGATATCGAGACCTACTACATGATTGACCCGTGGGCGACGTTGGCCGATTGGAATAAGCCGTATAACGTGGACGCGAACACGTTTGCGGCGGTCTATGCGGAAGCGATGGAAAAGACCACTTTTGCGTCAAGGAAGCGCAAGGTGCTCCGCGGCGCTACACAAGATGTCATCGATGAGATTCCGGATGGTGCGGTGGATTTTGCCTATGTCGATGGCGATCATACGCTACGCGGTATTACGATCGACTTGATTCGGTTATTGCCTAAGATCAAGCCGAATGGAGTAATTGCCGGCGATGACTTTGTTGTGAATCCTTGGCAGCACGGTAAAGATTTTGAGCCGACCTTCGTATGCCCTTTTAGCCTCTATTTTGCCGAAGCGATGAGGCTCCCGATACAGGCGCTTCCCTTCAATCAATTCGTGCTGCAGAAACAAACCAACGCCCGGTTTTCGTTTAGGGACCATACCGGGCGTTTTCGGGACTCGTCAGTGAGGTCGCTGCTCGGAGCGAGTTGACCACTGGGGGCTGAGGCTAGGTTTAGCAGAACTGGGCAGCGCGGCGAGATGAGCCACGGACAGCAGCGTTGCTGGGCGAGGTTTCTGTTGCTGGATCACGGTGGCTTACGGTTTTTTCGGCGGCACATGACAGGTTTGTCTCGTAGCGCAGTAGCCGCAACCGCTGGGACGGTGTCGATCGGTGGAATCGGTGGTAGTGGCACGCGGTTGGTTGCTGCCATCTTGGCACAGCTCGGCTATTGCCTCGACGGTGACAACAACGCGACGTTGGATAACCTCTGGTTCACCTTGCTGTTTAAGCGAAGGGATGTGCTTGGGCTAGCGGAGGACGAATTTTCCCGGCGGGTTGACATTTTCCTGAACGCCATGACCGCGCGGGTGGCGTTGACTGATCATGAAAAATATGTGGTCGCGATGTTGGCAAGGGAGCCGCCACCCGATTTGTCGGTCGAAAAGTTGAACAGCGTTGCCGGTTCGCTCCTGGCGGTACAACCGAGGTTGCTGACCGATGGTGGCCGATGGGGCTGGAAGGAGCCGAATACTCACATCGTGATCGACCGGCTTGCGGCCCGTATGCCTGGGCTGAAGTACATTCATGTGGTGCGCAACGGGTTGGATATGGCCTACAGCTCGAACCAAACCCAGTTGCGCCTGTGGGGTAGCTTTTTTTTGGGGGAAGACGGCTTGGACGTAACCCCGCGTAATTCGCTGAAGTTTTGGTGTGCAATCCATCGCCGAATTTTGGGGATTGAGGCGGAGTTGGGCGATCGCGTACTGCTCATGAGCTTTGATGCGCTGTGCTTGCGGCCTGATGATATGCTTGACCGGCTGTGCGAGTTCCTTGGCTGTGAGCCGACGGTCTCGCAGCGAGCATGCGTGCGGCGCCTCATTCAACGGCCTGCATCGATTGGGAGGTTCAAGAAGAGATCGCCGAGGGATTGCGATCGCGCCGACGTGGAGTTTGTGGCAAGTTTGGGGTTTGATACGAGGTTTGGGTCGGAATGATGGGGGTAGGGTTACCGCAATCGCGAACTGCTTCAGCAGACTAGCAGCAAACTTGGACTGATGTATCCGATCGCTCTCCTGGCCACCTACAACGAGGCGCGTTTTATTCGCGCTTGCTTGATGAATCTGATCCAACAGGGGTTTCAGGTTTACCTGATCGACAACGAATCTACGGACGATACCGTCGTAATTGCTCGGCAGTGGTGTGGGCGTGGGTTGATCGGCATCGAGTCGCTGTCGCGCTGTGGGCAGTTTACCTGGTCCCGAATCCTGGCTCGGAAGGAGGAGCTTGCAATGGAGTTGCAAGCAGACTGGTTTATGCATGTCGATGCCGACGAGATGCGGCTGGCGCCGGTTGGGAGTCCAACGATCGCGGCGGCGCTCACTGCGGTGGAGCACGCCGGGTGCAATGCCGTGAACTTCGTGGAGTTCACCTTCGTTCCAACTCAAGAGCAGCCGAACCACGATCATCGGTACTTTCAAGTGACCATGCGGCGCTACTACCCCTTTCAACCAATGTTTCCGCATCGGCTGAACCTGTGGAAGAGGCAACAGGGCCGGGTTGATCTGGTGACTTCCGGTGGTCACCGCGTGGGTTTTCCAGGTCTGCGCATGTTCCCGGCGTCTTTTCCTATGCGGCATTATTTGTTCTTGAGTCGCGAACATGCGATCGAGAAGTACCTACGGCGGCAGTATGATGCGGCTGAGTTGGCGCGGGGGTGGCACCGGGGGCGGGCGGGCCTGAAGGAGCACCAGATTCGACTGGTCGGGGAGCAGCGGCTGAGACGTTATGTCGGCGACGCTGGCCTTGACGGCACGGAGCCCTTCTCGCGACACCCATTATTCGCAGATGGCGCCATATCGTGATGGCGGCGCGGTCAGAGGCAGCGGCCGACTTGCCGATCATCATTGGTGGATGCTTTCGCACGGGGACAAGCCTGCTTCGGCGGCTGCTCAATTCGCATTCGCGGATCTACTGTGGGCCGGAGGTGAAGTTTTTTCGCGACTTCTACGGGGACTACTTCTGCGATCCTCTGCGCCATCTGAGGTTCGTGGCGTCGGCACGCACGATGCTCGGAGCCGATGAGCTGCTGCTGATACTGGGTAGCGCTTTTCTGGAGATTCACGAGCGCGCAGCGGCGCGGGCGGGGAAGCCCCGGTGGGCGGACAAGAGTCCAGAGAACGTGCTTTACATGGGCGATTGGGAGCGGTTGCTTGGTGACCGCCTTCGCTTCATCATGATGGTGCGGAACCCGTTGGATACGCTCGCCTCGATCGCGGATGCGGGCTTTCCCCTGAGCATTCCGGGAGGCCTTGACGAGCGCATCGCACTGTATGAGCGGTACACCGACGCTGGCCTGCGCTTTGCCAATGCGCGCCCGGATCTCTCCTATGTCGTCGCCTACGAGGAGCTTGTCCAGGCGCCGGAGGAGAGCCTGCGGCGACTGATGGAATGGCTTGGAGAAGTGTTTGAGCCAGCACAGTTGGATTACCACAGGGTGGCACATCAGACAGGATTGGAGGATCCGAAGGTGGCGGCGACCGCTGGGATTCACTCGGCGAGCGTCGGGCGCGGGTCGAGCGTATTTGCGCCGGCTGAAGCTAGGCGGATCATGAGACGAACCCGTTCAATCTGCGATGCGATCGCCGCGCAGCGGTCAGCGCGGAAAGGCAACGATAGGGGCCTGCAGCGATGAGTTGAAGGGCGGCCGGCTTGTCGCCGGCCGGCGACGCGGGTGCGGTGCTGATGCGACGGTTCGGATCGGCTCTGTCTGATCGGCTCTGATAGTGTAGGAATGGGTTCGGACCGACGCATGACAAATTATCTGCTGCTGACTTACGATAGCTGTCGGTACGACGTTCTGGTTGCCGCGCAGACGCCGGTCCTCGATTCTTATGCCCGAATCTACGCTGCTCAGGCGCCCGGAAATTTCACCTTCGCGTCACATCAGGCATTCTTCGTCGGCATCCTGCCGAACGCTCTCGAAGATATACCTTTTTTGAACCGATTCAATAAGCAACTATGGGGTCTGCAGGAGGTCGGTGAGAGACAGGTTGCGAAGGAGTCACTGATCAGGGTGGAGTCCTCCTGGAATCTAGTCGATGGTCTCCGACAACAGGGTTTTCAGACGGTGGGTGCCGGCGCGATGAACTGGTTTCGGCAGGCGTCGCTGACCGCCGGGTTCGCGCATTTTCTCTTTACTGGTCGAAATGCTGATCGACAGGTCGAGTACCTGCGCTCGACGATTGATCCCCGTGGACGCTTCTTTGGCTTCATCAACTTTGGTGAGACGCACGCGCCTTATCGATTCCGTGGCAGCGAGGCGATCTGTCCCGACGACGTGCGTGCCCGGCGGATGAGTTGGCCTCCGGTGGAGCGCGGCCCGACGGGCAGAGAGACGAAGGCATTCCAGTTCCAGTTGGCCGCTGCGGAGTTCTTGGACCAGCAGTTGGCGGCATTGTTTGCTGGGCTTCCTGGCGAGACCGTGGTCGTCGTGACTGCAGACCATGGCGACTGCTTCGGCGAGGATGGCTACTGGGGGCATGGGGTGAACCATCCAAAGGTATTGGAGGTGCCGCTAGCAATATTTCGCCTCGACCGGAAACCCCTGTAGCACCTTTCGATAGACGGGATCGGGTTGGTGTCCAACGATGCAGGTGCAACGAACCGTGCCGGTTCAATGCGGCGGTGGCGGTTGCGGCCGGGTGGTCCTGACGTTGACCCGTCGTGGCGGCTCTGATAGCTTGGCGACGGTGCAGACTGGCGCCTCTGGCAGATGGAAGCCGGCGGCGCCTCAGCATGAGGTTGGAACTGGCAGCCGAAGGAGACTGCGCCGTCAGGCCATCGTGGTCCGAGGTGGCCAGGGCCTGGGAGCCGTGACGAGGCAAGGTGCCTGAGCCGCTCGCTGAGACAATGATCAGCGCCGCAGGATGGATGTCGTCGGTACTGGATCGCGGCCGCTGCGAGTGCCATCATCGGCACGTATGATCAAACACACTCATTTCACGATACGGAGCGACTGATGCCAAGCCTGGACCATAATAAGCGCCCCAGCGGCGATCTGAGGGATTCCCCTCGCGTCAGAATGCACGTCGAGCGACTCCGCCAGTCTCTCGATGCCAAGGAGGCAGGGGCGCAATTCCCGTGCGAGTTCGTGGCGTCTGGGAATGGCAAGCAAACTGCATCAATTGAGTTGTAGCTCCGCCGGCCACTTTTGCCCTGCCGCCCGGCGGTGCCCCGCTGAGGCGGTCGCTCAAGAGCAAGCCAGGTTGGGGTACCAGAGATCCTGCGATCCAGCCTCGGATTGCGCGGTCGTCGGTTAGGAGATCGGCAAGAGCGCCCCGGTGAGTATGAAGCCGCTGAACGCGATTGATGCACCAGCGCTTTTCTGGACAGAGCCCGACGTGTTCCAATGGAAGGCGGAAAAGGCGGTTGGCGCGCTTTATGCTGTTGGGGACGTGCTGCGTACCGCTGCAACCCTCCGCGCTAGCGAGCGCGAGTTTCTCGAGTTGTTTCGCTGGAGCGAAACGGTCCCTGCGCAGCCGTTTCAGCAGGTTGCCGTAGATCCGCGGTTCTATCATTGGGCACGCCTGGCGTTTCAGCTATTAACAGCCGTGCGTGGTGGGGTTGAGCTACCACCCACAGCGCGGGCCTACCTAAAGGCGACGGGCATCGATTCAGTCCGGACACTGCTTGATACACACCTCGCGCAATACAAGACGTTCGTGCTGGCGCTAGCGATCCTGGAGGGCCGCGCGGTCAATTTCTCGCCGCTGCCGGTCAGGCTGCCTTTCGCCATCCCCGCAACCCATTGGTCGTTCACAGGCGACGCGGAGCTGGCGTTGGCCGGCCTCCGCTGCCCGGGAATTGCGCGCGCGGTCGTATCCGGCGTCGTCGTCGATCTGCCGCTACCTTCCACATCGTTGGAATGGTCGTCCGCACTCCGCATCGAGGTGGCGCCAACCATTGAGCAGGCCGGCCGGGCCTTGGTCTTGCAGCCGCATGCCTTCAATGTTCCCGGCCTGCGCGACATCGCCAGTGTGGTTTCCGCCGGCGTTCCGTACCAGTGGGCATCTGCGGATACCCTGCGGGCGGCGCTGGACTGGATGCAAATCTATGCTCCGGACACACATGCGCAGTTCTTCCACGGGATGCGGGTGGTGGCCCTAAAACCGCCTTTTACCGGTCGAGTACAGAACACGAGCTGTTCCCGGCTGCCGGGTGCGGCAATGTTCACCACCACAGCCGAACCGGTGACCCTTGCCGAGGACCTAATCCACGAATTCTATCACAACCGGCTATTTGGACTCGAGGAGCAGGGCGACTTCCTGAGCGTACGGGACTTCGATCCAGTGGCTGATGAACAGTTCTATTCTCCCTGGCGTGAAGACCCGCGGCCACTCTATGGTCTGCTGCACGCGACATACGTCTTCGAGCGGGTCTTGGATTACTGGCTTGCGGTATTCGAGCACGCTACTCTGGGCCAGCGAGTTTCGCAGTACGCTGCCGCCCGTGTCGCCAGTCTTCGGATCCAGCTCGAGGTCGCCAGCCAGCAATTGAGACGGTATGCTGCCTTTACGCCATTCGGGCAGAGCCTATTTGATGCACTGACCTGTTTGGTCGCGGCGGGCGCGGCTGAGGCTGATCGGCTAGGGATCGACGCAGGGACCGTGTCTGGGACGTTGAACACTATGGGCCACCTGGTTTTTCATGATGACGTCAATGACCAGCCATCGACGGTGGCGGACTCGCTGCGGCGGCACCGCGAGCGCTTCGATGCATTCCAGCGGTTGGAGGGTATTCGCCGCGACTGCAGCCCCACCGTTCAATCCCTGTATTGGAAATGAGCCTCGCCGGCGATGACGGGCATCCAGTGCAGGCGCCGCGGTGGTCGAAGTACGGCTGCCAGGTTCAGATGCGCGATCCGTTGACTCACGCCGGTTTTCGCATCACGAATGCGGCCTGGGGCAGGACTTGCAGATCGGAGACATATTCGACCACCTCGAGATACTTTCCCCAGACCTCGCGTACGTACTTCTCGGGGACGATGGCATCGCCGTATCCGTCCAGATCCTCGTACTCCCCCGTGATGGGGAAGACGAATTCGCCGCGCTCATACTGAGCGCGGGCGTCTGCAACATCTGGCCAAGATGCGGCTAGGCGTTCATGCCAGCGCGAGCTGAGTGGCTCGCTCCCGTCCTGCAGCTTGCTGACCAAGTCGAGAAGCCACACCGCATGGGTCGTTCCGATCAACAGGCCGCCAGGCTTCAAGACTCGCGAAAGTTCATAGATCCAGGTCGCGGCATTGATCTCCGACAGATGCGAAAAGACGGAATAGGCGATGACGACATCGAAGTATTGGTCACGAAAGGGTAACGGCGGCCTGGTCGAGGTGAGCGCGAAGCAGGCGTAGGGGATGTGTTCCCGGCAGGTTCTAATCGCGTAGGGATTTGGGTCTGCGCCGTAAAGGCCGTTCTGCGGGACATCACGCAGGAAGAGGCGAGTGTAACGCCCCCAGCCACACCCGAAATCCAGGAACTGGGCGATGGCTCTGCCCCGAAAGCGATCGTTGGCGGCCAGAACGTACTTGTAGAACCGGCCGGCCTCGGCAATCGCCGCCTCACCGGAGGAGCCGACGAAGGTCGCCTGAACCTGTTCGGCCGGAGCGCCCGGCAACGGGAAGGGCCCAAGCGACTGGGGCCGCAACATGGCTTGCGATATTCGTTCGATCCATTGATCAAGGCTCAGATGCTGCGCCGCCGCCATGATCGATCCCGGGGATGTCATATACTCGAACTCCGAAACCCGCAGCTGCCGGGTGTGCACCGCCAGCGGGGTGGGGTGGCTAGGCCGATTAGAAGCTGGCTGATTTATAAGTTTCTGATAAATCCAGAGTTTACGTGGATTCGCTAGCGGCTTGAGCGCAGTCGAGCCCTCTTCCACGCTGGGCCGGATGGTCAGTCTTTGTCTTTCCATCCACCTTTTCCAGGCAGTCTCTAAGGTGTGCGGCGTGCAATGTGTGAGACGCAAGGGTCGGAGCAGCCATTGGCAGCCGCGGACTGCAGGCCTAAAAAGGCTAGCGCGAGCTGTCAGTCGGGTCAAGGCCCGGGGCCTTTCATGTGCGATGGACGCGCTCCCGAGCGACGCGAGTGCCAGGTCGTGAGCTGGACTCGGTAGGCAATTGGGGGCAGCAGGTTTGGGAGCAGGTTGCGAGCCGGCGCCGTCGCCCGCGGGTTGGTGCGGCCTTGGCGAGACCAGGCCGGGTGCTCGGCCGCGCTCTTTGCGCAGGCTGCGCCCGACTGTTTTGGTCGGCAGCCGACACTGCGTATGCGATGACGAATGCGTGGGGGGTGGCTCGGGCGGGGGCCTCTTTTCGGAGAGTCGCGTGTCGCTCGTGAATCCGTCCGGGGGCTCCTGCGGCCGGACG
>REDK01000005.1 GCA_007693535.1 Chromatiaceae bacterium | reverse complement strand
ATACTCTGAGCCACGATTTGTCGTTACTCGTTATGCGCTAGAGATCTCATGGCTTTTTGAGCGGTTAAGGGATGCATTTTATGCAGAAAACAGACTAGATAGTTGCTCAAAAATTGAATTTTTTGGTCGACTAGCAAACGCGGCAAATAGGTGCATTTCACTAACACAGCAGGTGTCATCTCATGATCTCTATGAGACTGTGATTAACGAAGCTAACAATATCTACGATGAAATGGAAAAAGGAGTGTTCTCATGTCTACCGATTGCATTTGAAGGCGGAATTGTAGATGACCACAAGAGTCAAGGCGACAAAGCCACCTGATTCATAACATCTAATGAAATAACGCCTAACACGCACCTCAAGCCGACCCCATACTGCGCACGTAGTTCCGAACTTTCATTCAGCATCATCGCAGCGCAGGAGAAGAATAGGGGACAGACCACGATTCTTTCGCCCAACTGAAGGAATCGCGCGGCAACGGACGGCGGGCCAGCCTTGACGTTAGGTCAGCAAGCATCATGTGACTACTATGGATTTTGAATGGGATGAATCGAAAGCTGACGCCAACATCAGGAAGCATGGCGTCACATTTTGGGAGGCAACGGAAGTTTTCGGTGACGAACTGTCCTCTTTCGTGTCCGATCCAGACCATTCACAAGGAGAAGACCGCTTTCTATTATTTGGGAGATCGCAAGGAGGTAGATACTTGGTAGTCTCTTTCACCGAACGTGCGGAGGTCATACGAATCATCTCTGCGCGGCACATGACGCCCCCAGAGCGTAAAGCCTATGAGCAATGACCAAGAGATGCGACCAGAATATTCTGCCGGACTGATTAAGTCTGGCATTCGTGGAAAATATGCTAAACGATATCGTGAAGGCACCAATGTCGTACCAATCGATCCAGAACTCAACAAGCTTTTCCCAAACGCTGAATCCGTAAATCGTGCATTACGGCAATATGCGAAAGAACACAAAATGCTGACCTAACGAATAAGGTTAGATCGTCCGAGCGCAGCGAGCGACGATCTGAACCGTTTGTTGGACGAGCCCGGCATCGTGGCGGCTTGGAGGGATAGAAAATAGCTTTTGCGAGGCCGAGGGAGCGCCGGACTCGGATGCCGACGAAGACCTCGCCGCGCGGCGTTTGTGGCTCGCCATTGCGGCGAGTTCAGCTGCAGGGACGGCCTGAACGGGCGCTGATACCCGAATTCAGGCCGAGCGCGGACTTCGGCCCGTGGAAGCCGACATCCGGGGGACGGCGCTCGTCGCGGCGGTGACATCACCGGGGTCTCGCTCGCCGCGAGGTTCGGGATGACCGGTACCCGGGGCGGTTGTGGCGGCAGACCGGTCTGCACGATGACCATGGCGGCCCCGCAGCATGGGCATGCCAGTCGAGGCCGCGGTTTCAGGTGCGCGATCAGCCGTTTCGGATCGAGTCCGAAGAGCCACTGCAGGACCGCGATGGCGCGCTTGCTGTTGGGATGCAGAAAGCCGAAGTTGCGGGCCCGGCGAAAGCCTTTGGGCAAGACATGCCGGAGCACCAGGGCGAGGAAGTGCGCCCCCGGCAGGGTGCGGTATTCGAAGCGCTTGCGCTTGGCATGACGGTAGCGGAAGGTCACCTGGCCGTTCTCGCAGGCGAGGATGTCCTTCTCCCGGATGACACCGCGATAGAGGTAGCGGCCAAGATAGACCAGCGCCTTCTCGCCGCGGCCGACGTTCTTGCAGTCCACGACCCAGGTTCCGGGCACACCCGCGGGCAGCGCCAGCCCCTCGGCGGCGATCGCCGCGAGCAGCTTGGCGCGGAAGACCTTGGCCAGGGCCTTGTGGTTGAAGAGATAGCCGCCTTTGGTGCGCCAACGCTTCTTGTCCGGATCGATGGCCGCGGCGGGCACCACCAGGTGGACATGGGGATGAAAGTCGAGTCGTCGCGAATGGGTATGGAGCACCGCAATCGCCCCGGCCTCGCCCTGCAGCTGTGTGTCGTTGCGTACGAAGGTGCGCACCGTCTCCCAACTCGCGCGGATCAGGTGATCGTAGAGCGCCTGCTGGTTGGCCCAGACCAGCGCGCGCAGCGCCGCGGGGACGGTCAAGGTCAGCAGGAAATAGGTTGCCGGCACCTGCTTGGCGAGCTGTCGCTCGAGCCATTGCTGGCTCTCGTGATGCTGGCAGTGCGGGCAGGCACGATGGCCGCAGGAGTGCGGGACCAGCTGCGTGTGGCCGCAGTCCCCGCACTGCGCCCGCATCAGGGGGCTGGCCGAGGTGCGGCAACTCTTCAGGGCTTGCAGGGCGTTGAGCTGACCGGGCAGGATCGTCTCGCCGTACGCGGCCCGATCGTCCGCCTCGAAGGTGGCGATGATGGCGGAGAGCAGGATCATTTCACGCCCCTCCAGTGGATGGAGTAGCCGCTCATCAGGTCATTGATGGCCTGCTCGGCGTTGCCGCCGGTGCGAGAACTCAGGTGGGTGTAGCGGGCGGTGGTGAGGATGGAGTGATGACCGAGGATCTTCTGGACTTCCAGCAGATCGACACCGGCCTCGATCAGATGAGTGGCATAGCTGTGACGCAGACTATGGGGCGTGATCTTTTTTTAAGCCCGCACGCCGCGACGACCTTGCGCAGGGCCAGCTGCACGCCGCCGCGATCCAACGGGGTGGATGCCGAGGCTGCGGCCGCGAGTCCGCCCGTGCGATTGGGAAACAGCAGCACCGGATTGCGATGCAACCGCCAGAAGCGACGCAGCAACTCCAGCGTCATCGTCGGCAGGGGCACGAAGCGGTCCTTGTTGCCCTTGGCATCACGGATATGCACGCGCCGGCGCGCCGCGTCGATATCGGCGACCGTCAGAGCCAGCCCCTCGCCGAGGCGTAGCCCAAGGCTGTAGAGGGTGAAGAAGAACACGCGGTCGCTGAGCATCCGTGTGGCCTCGATCAGCCGCCGGGCCTCCTCGACCGTGACGATATCCGGCAAGCGCTGTCCCTTGGGTGGCTTGAGCACATCCACGCTCACCCAGGGCTTGCGAAGCACGTAGGCGTAGTAGAACTTCAGCCCGTAGAGGTCGAGCTTGACGGCACTCCAGGAGTGGGTTTCGAGCCGATCGGTAAAATAGTCCAGCAGCTGCTGTTCGGACAGATCGTCAATGCAGCCGTCAAAATAGGCACCGACCGTCCGCACGGCGCGCGCGTAGGCTTCGACGGTCTTCGGCTGCAGACCCTTGAGCCGAAGATGCTTGAGGTGCGCCTCGTAATGGCGCTTGAATTGTTCTTCGCAGGAGACCGGCATACTGGTGTAACCTCATGATGTTGACAAGCAAACCCCTCGCGAGCGAGGGCATGAGGTGACATTCTAAGGCCGACGCCGACGCCGAGCTTCCTCCGCGTAGCGGCTTCGTCCAACAAAAGCGTCAACTCGGACCGGCTTTTCCGCTGGCGCTCCAAAACGGGCCGGTTACGCTAGTCGTTAG